>NZ_LJQT01000361.1:0-37555 GCF_001400515.1 Pseudomonas meliae
AACCCGGGGCGGTTCAAATGAGTATGAATTGCTGAACATCCCAAAGGCGCGGGCGCAGGAAAACGGAACTGAGGGGACTATTCTCAGGCGTATCCTTCCTTTGCTTGAACACAGGCTTGCCGAGAATCTGTTTCATGGTTCCAGACAGCCTGCCCTGACAGAGAACGGCGTTTTTAGAGATTGAGCCAAACAGATCTTTTTCAGGAGATGCATGCGGTAAGCGACAACAAACCACTTTCCACCAGACGAACAAAAAACCTTGAATTTCAAGGTCTTTTTTCAAAGGTGGTGCCCCGAGGGAGAATCGAACTCCCACTTCTTTCGAAAACGGATTTTGAATCCGCCGCGTCTACCAATTCCGCCATCAGGGCTCAATGGCGGCGAAGTATAAGGATGAGTTTTCTGTTGGTCAACAGGGATTTACGCAGGTTTTTTACTAATGCCGTCAAACTGGATAAACTTCCCGGCCCTGCTAAACGAACCCGATCATGCGCGTCGCTGACTTTACCTTCGAACTCCCCGATTCCCTGATTGCTCGCCATCCACTGGCCGAGCGTCGCAGTAGTCGTCTGTTGACCCTCGACGGGCCGACTGGCGCGCTGGCACATCGTCAATTCACTGATTTGCTTGAGCATTTGCGCCCGGGCGATTTGATGGTGTTCAACAATACCCGTGTGATTCCCGCGCGGCTGTTCGGGCAGAAGGCGTCCGGCGGCAAGCTGGAGATTCTGGTCGAGCGCGTGCTGGACAGCCATCGTGTGCTGGCGCATGTGCGTTCCAGCAAGTCGCCCAAGCCTGGCTCGTCGATTCTGATCGATGGCGGTGGCGAGGCCGAGATGGTTGCGCGGCATGACGCGCTGTTCGAGCTGCGCTTTGCCGAAGAGGTTCTGCCGTTGCTGGAGCGTGTCGGCCATATGCCGTTGCCTCCTTATATAGACCGACCGGATGAGGGCGCGGACCGCGAGCGCTATCAGACTGTTTACGCGCAGCGTGCAGGCGCTGTGGCTGCACCAACTGCCGGCCTCCATTTCGATCAGCCGCTGCTGGAGGCGATCGCCGCCAAGGGTGTCGAGACTGCGTTCGTCACGCTGCACGTCGGCGCGGGTACATTCCAGCCGGTGCGCGTCGAGCAGATCGAAGATCACCACATGCACAGCGAATGGCTGGAAGTTGGCCAGGACGTGGTCGACGCTGTGGCCGCGTGCCGTGCACGGGGCGGGCGAGTGGTTGCCGTCGGGACCACCAGCGTGCGCTCGCTGGAGAGTGCGGCGCGTGACGGCGAACTGAAGCCGTTCAGCGGCGATACCGACATCTTCATCTATCCAGGCCGGCCGTTTCACGTGGTCGATGCCCTGGTGACCAATTTCCATTTGCCTGAATCCACGCTGTTGATGCTGGTTTCGGCGTTCGCCGGTTATCCCGAGACGATGGCGGCTTATGCTGCGGCCATCGAGCACGGCTACCGCTTCTTCAGTTACGGTGATGCGATGTTCATCACCCGCAATCCCGCGCCGACGGCCCCACAGGAATCGGCACCAGAGGATCACGCATGAGTCGCACCTGTCGTATGTCTTTCGAATTGCTGGCCACCGACGGCAAGGCCCGTCGCGGCCGGCTGACCTTTCCGCGTGGTGTGGTGGAGACCCCGGCGTTCATGCCGGTGGGCACCTATGGCACGGTCAAGGGCATGCTGCCCCGTGATATCGAGGCGACCGGCGCGCAGATGATTCTGGGCAACACGTTTCATCTGTGGCTGCGTCCGGGTACCGAAGTCATCAAGGGCCACGGTGACCTGCACGATTTCATGCAGTGGAAGGGGCCGATTCTGACCGACTCCGGCGGCTTTCAGGTGTTCAGCCTGGGCGCCATGCGCAAGATCAAGGAGGAGGGCGTGACCTTCGCCTCGCCGGTCGATGGTGCCAAGGTGTTCATGGGCCCTGAAGAGTCGATGCAGGTTCAGCGTGATCTGGGCTCGGACGTCGTGATGATCTTCGACGAATGCACGCCGTACCCGGCCGACGAAGATGTGGCGCGTGTCTCCATGGAGCTGTCGTTGCGTTGGGCCAAGCGCTCCAAGGTTGCGCATGGCGAAAACACTGCTGCGTTGTTCGGCATCGTTCAGGGCGGGATGCACGAGAACCTGCGCAAGCGCTCGCTGGAAGGCCTGGACGAGATCGGCTTTGACGGTCTGGCGATCGGCGGTCTGTCGGTGGGCGAACCCAAGCACGAGATGATCAAGGTGCTGGACTACCTGCCAGGCCTCATGCCGGCAGACAAACCTCGTTACCTGATGGGTGTAGGCAAGCCGGAAGATCTGGTCGAAGGTGTGCGCCGTGGCGTCGACATGTTCGACTGCGTGATGCCCACCCGCAACGCCCGCAACGGCCATCTGTTCACTGATACCGGTGTATTGAAAATCCGTAACGCGTTCCATCGCCACGACAATTCGCCGCTGGACCCGACCTGCGATTGCTACACCTGCAAGAACTTCTCGCGCGCTTATCTGCATCACCTGGACAAGTGCGGAGAAATGCTGGGGAGCATGCTGAATACGATCCATAATTTGCGCCACTACCAGCTGCTTATGGCTGGTTTGCGCGAGGCTATTCAACAGGGTACATTGACCGCCTTCGTCGATGCCTTCTATGCCAAACGCGGCCTTCCAACGCCGCCTCTGGGTTGAAACAGAACGAGTTTTTCCTTAATTATGTAACTGGAGCGACAAATGAGCTTTTTCATCTCTCCCGCTTTTGCGGATGCTGCTGCACCGGCTGCCGGTCCTGCGGGCAGTGGTTTCGAGTGGATTTTCCTGGTCGGCTTCCTGGTCATCTTCTACCTGATGATCTGGCGTCCACAGGCCAAGCGCGCCAAAGAGCAGAAAAACCTGCTGGGCAACCTGCAGAAAGGCGATGAAGTTGTGACCAGCGGCGGCATCGCGGGCAAGATCAACAAAGTGACCGACGACTTCGTGGTCATCGAAGTGTCTGACACCGTTGAGCTGAAAATCCAGAAGGGCGCCATCGCGGCCACTCTGCCAAAAGGCACCCTGAAAGCGATCTGAGCAGTAACTTTTTACCCATCGACGGGGCGCGCAAGGCAGNNTAGGCGCCCCGCGTTTTAAGCGGGCGGCGTGATGCTGAACAAATACCCTCTGTGGAAATACGTACTGATCCTGGCGGTGCTGGTGGTCGGTTTTATTTATTCCGCACCCAATCTCTACCCTGATGATTCTGCCATCCAGATCAGCGGCGCAAGCACTGCACTGCAAGTCAATCAGGCGGACGTGGATCGTGCAGCCAAGGCGCTTGCCGATGCCGGCATCTCGGTCAAGGCTTCTTCTCTGGCCGAGAATGGCAAGGGCGGTTTGTTGCGTCTGAGCAAGCAGGAAGATCAGTTGCCAGCCAAGGATGTCGTGCGCAAGGCGTTGGGTGACGACTATGTCGTTGCACTGAACCTGGCGCGTACCACGCCGACCTGGTTGCGTCACCTGGGTGCAAGCCCGATGAAGCTTGGTCTCGACCTGTCCGGCGGTGTGCACTTCCTGCTGGAAGTCGACATGGACAAGGCGATCGATGCACGTCTGAAAGTCTACGAAGGCGAAGTCAAATCCCTGTTGCGCAAGGAAAAGGTGCGTTATCGCAGCCTGCCGCAGCTGGGCAATGTGATTCAGCTGGGCTTCACCGACGACGCAGAGCGTGAGCAGGCGCGTGCACTGGTGCGCAAGACCTTCACCGATTTCGAAATCACGCCTGCCGAGCTGAACGGTATTCCCGTGCTGCGCATGGCGCTGACCCCGGCCAAACTGGCCGAGATTCGTGAATACTCGATCAAGCAGAACCTGACTACCGTGCGTAATCGGGTCAACGAGCTGGGTGTTGCCGAGCCGCTGGTTCAGCGCCAGGGTGCCAATCGCATCGTGGTCGAGCTGCCGGGTGTGCAGGACACGGCCGAAGCCAAGCGTATTCTGGGCAAGACCGCCAACCTCGAATTCCGTCTGGGTGCAGGCCCGGATGATTCGAAAGGCACCACCGAAATGTTCGAATTCCGCGAAGGCGGTCGTCCGGCAGCGGCGGTGGAGCGTGGTCTGATCATCACCGGCGATCAGGTGACTGACGCCAAGGCCAGCTTCGACGAACATGGCCGTCCACAGGTGAACATCAATCTTGATGGCCACGGTGGCGAGCTGATGAGCCGCGCAACCCGCAGCAATGTGGGTCGCAGCATGGCGGTGATCTTCATCGAGCAGCGTCCGACCACCACCTACACCAAACAGATGGTCAACGGCGTCGAAAAAGACGTGCCGGTGCAGACCTTCAAGGAAGAAAAGAAAATCATTAGTCTGGCGACCATTCAGTCGCCGCTGGGCAGTCAGTTCCGGATTACCGGTCTGAACGGTCAGGGTGAGCCTTCCGAGCTGGCGCTGCTGTTGCGTGCCGGTGGTCTGGCGGCGCCGATGTACTTCGCTGAAGAGCGCACCATCGGTCCTAGCCTGGGTGCCGACAACATCACCAAGGGTATCGACGCTTCCCTGTGGGGCATGCTGTTCGTCTCGCTGTTCATCATGGCGATCTACCGCTTCTTCGGTCTGATCGCGACCGTCGCACTGGCCTTGAACATGGTCATGCTGCTGGCACTGATGTCCTTGCTGGGTGCAACACTGACCCTGCCAGGTATCGCCGGTATCGTGTTGACCATGGGTATGGCGGTGGATGCCAACGTGCTGATCTTCTCGCGTATTCGTGAAGAGATCGCCAATGGCATGCCGGTCCAGCGCGCTATCAACGAAGGTTTCGATCGTGCCTACACGGCGATCCTCGACGCCAACCTGACGACGCTGCTGGTCGGCGGCATTCTCTTTGCGATGGGCACCGGCCCGGTCAAAGGGTTTGCGGTGACCATGTCGCTCGGGATCTTTACCTCGATGTTCACGGCCATCATGGTGACCCGCGCTATGGTCAACCTGATCTACGGCGGTCGTGACTTCAAGAAGTTGTGGATTTAAGGGGCTGCCATGTTACGTACCATCAACTTCATGGGCGTTCGCAATGTTGCGTTCGCCATCACGATGCTCCTTACCGCACTGGCGCTGTTCAGCTGGTTCCATAAAGGGCTCAACTTTGGTCTGGACTTCACTGGCGGTACGCTCATCGAGCTGACCTACGAGCGTCCAGCCGATCTGGGCAAGGTGCGCCAGGAGCTGGTTTCGGCGGGCTATCACGAAGCCGTTGTTCAGAGCTTTGGTGCCACCACTGACTTACTGGTGCGCATGCCGGGTGAAGACCCGCAACTGGGCACTCAGGTGGCCGAAGCGCTGCGCAAGGCCGGTGCCGATAACCCGGCAGTGGTCAAGCGTGTCGAGTTCGTCGGCCCGCAGGTCGGTGAAGAGCTGCGCGATCAGGGCGGCCTCGGCATGCTGATGGCGCTGGGCGGTGTTCTGATCTACCTGGCATTCCGCTTCCAGTGGAAATTCGCAGTCGGGGCGATCGTCTCGCTGATTCACGACGTGGTGGTGACGATGGGGATCCTGTCGTTCTTCCAGATCACCTTCGACCTGACGGTGCTGGCGGCGGTGCTGGCGATCATCGGCTACTCGCTGAACGACACCATTGTGGTCTTCGACCGGGTACGCGAAAACTTCCGCCTGCTGCGCAAGGCTTCGTTGATCGAGAACATCAACATCTCCACCACGCAGACACTGCTGCGCACCATTGCCACCTCGGTTTCGACCCTGTTGGCGATCGTGGCGTTGTGGGTGTTTGGCGGTGACAGCCTGGAAGGCTTCTCCATCGCGTTGTTCATCGGCGTACTGGCGGGTACCTACTCGTCCATCTACATCGCCAACGTGGTGCTGATCTGGCTGAACCTGACCACTGAGGACCTGATTCCTCCAGTGGTCGTCGAGAAGGCTGATGACCTCCCGTAGGTCCGGCCATCATAAAAAAGGCGCGAGTGCTGAACTCGCGCCTTTTTTTATGCTCCAAGGCTAGGCATTGCGCAGCCATGCTGCGTTTCGATTGGTCAGGAGGTTCAAGTGAACAAGTCTATGCTTGTTGGTGCTGTGTTAGGTGCTGCTGTCGTGACTGCTGGCGGCGCCGTTGCCACCTATAGCTTGGTCAAGGGTGGTCCTGAGTATGCGGATGTATTGGCAGTAGAGCCGATCAACCAGCAGATCAAAACCCCCCGTGAAGTTTGCAAGGACGTAACCGTTACTCGTCAGGCGCCGGTCAAGGACCAGCATCAGATCGTAGGTAGCGTTATTGGCGCGGTTGCCGGTGGTTTGCTGGGTAACCAGATCGGTGGCGGTAACGGCAAGAAGATCGCTACAGTCGCGGGTGCGGTAGGTGGTGGTTATGCGGGCAACAAGGTTCAGGAAGGCATGCAGGAGCGTGATACCTACACCACTACGCAGAACCGCTGCACGACGGTCAACGATGTGAGCGACAAGGTTGTGGGCTACAACGTCAAATACAAGTTGAACGAGAAAGTGGGTCAGGTTCGTATGGAACGTGATCCGGGCAGCCAGATTCCGGTCGACAAGAATGGTCAGCTGATATTGGGTCAGGCGCAGTAACGCCAGCCGCTGCGCTTTAGAAGACATAAAAAAACCGGCTTTCGCCGGTTTTTTTACGTCTGCAGCTTAGCGTTTGAGCGAAGGCGGCAGGTGCGGTGCGATTGCGGTCAGTACGGCCTTGAAGCATTTGGTGTTGCCGGCAACGATATGGCCTTTCTCGAGGAAGTCGTGACCGCCGGTGAAATCGCTGACCAGACCGCCTGCTTCCTGAATCAGCAGAGCGCCTGCTGCCATGTCCCATTCGGACAGGCCCGACTCCCAGAACGCATCGAAACGACCGGCAGCTACGTAAGCCAGATCGAGGCTTGCAGCGCCTGCGCGACGGATGCCGGCGGTCTGGCCTACCAGGCTGCGGAACATGCCCAGGTAGTTTTCGATGTTGTCCATCTGGTTGTCACGGAACGGGAAGCCGGTGCCCAGCAGTGCGCCTTCCAGGCTCTTGCGCTGGCTGACGCGCAGACGACGACCGTTCAGGGCAGCGCCGCGACCACGGCTGGCGGTGAATTCTTCCTGACGGACCGGGTCCAGAATGACAGCGTGCTCAAGGCGGCCGCGGTATTTGCAGGCGATGCTGACGGCAAAGTGCGGAATGCCGCGAACGAAGTTGGTGGTGCCGTCCAGTGGGTCGATGATCCACAGGTAGTCGGTGCCTTCGCCGCTGCCTTCGTGCAGGCCGCTTTCTTCGCCGAGAATGCCGTGAGTCGGGTAGGCCTTGCGCAGAGCGGTGATGATGCTTTGCTCGGCAGCTCGGTCGATCTCTGTGACGTAGTCTTTGGCTTCTTTTTCGTCAACCTTGATGGTATCCAGGCGCTCGATGGAGCGGAAAATCAATTCGCTGGCGCTGCGGGCGGCGCGCAGCGCGATATTCAGCATGGGCTGCATGGATAATTCACCTAAGGTTGTTAAAGAGAGCCGGGCATTCTATGGGCTGATTCGAATTATTTCCAGCCTTGCGTGGTTACGGTTGTCGGGTTCGTGTGGATTTTTTCATGTCGCAAGCGGTCAGTTCCGATCTTCCGGCCCGCACAGCTTCATAGCGTTAGTCGAACCGTTTCTGTAAGATTTGCCCCCCCTAATTCGCGTCAGTGAGCGTTCGCTTTGTTGCAGAACATTCGTGTTGTCCTGGTCGGCACTACCCATCCCGGAAATATCGGCGGGGCCGCTCGCGCCATGAAAAATATGGGGCTTTCGCGTCTGGTGCTGGTCGATCCGCGCATCTTTCCTTCGCCTGATGCCGATGCGCGTGCGTCAGGCGCCACCGATATTCTTGAAGGTGCAAAGGTTGTTGCGACTCTTGAAGACGCGTTGGTCGGCTGTCGTCTGGTGCTCGGTACCAGTGCGCGTGATCGCAGTTTGCCGTGGCCGTTGCTCGATCCGCGCGCTTCCGGTGAAAAAGTCATCGAGCAGGCTGGAGAGGGCGCGGAAGTGGCGCTGGTTTTCGGTCGCGAGCACGCCGGCCTGACCAATGAAGAGCTGCAGCGTTGCCACTTCCATGTGCACATCCCGTCGGACCCCGGGTTCAGCTCGCTGAACCTCGCCGCGGCTGTGCAGGTGCTCAGCTACGAAGTGCGCATGGCCTGGCTGGCGGCTTCGGCACACTCAGAGCAGGGCGAAACGCCCAAGGCAGTCTCGGCGCATAACGCCGAGCTGGCGACGATGGATGAGATGGAAGGCTTTTACACGCATCTTGAAGCCACGCTTGTGGCCATCGGTTTCCTTGATCCGGAAAAACCACGTCATCTGATGGCACGACTGCGCAGGCTATACGGGCGTAGCGAGGTCGAGCGATCCGAACTGAGTATCCTGCGCGGCGTGCTCACCGAAACCCAGAAAGCCGCACGCGGTGAGCCCTACAAGCGGAAGGATCAGTAATGTTCAAGCGTCTGCGAGAAGACACTCAAAGCGTATTCCATCGTGACCCTGCTGCGCGCAACGCCTTTGAGGTGCTGACCTGCTATCCGGGCATGCATGCCATCTGGCTGCACCGCTTTGCGCACATTCTGTGGCGCAACGGCTGGAAGTGGCTCGCGCGGCTGGTCTCCAACTTCGGTCGCTGGATGACCGGTATCGAGATCCACCCGGGGGCGCGCATCGGTCGCCGTTTTTTCATCGACCACGGCATGGGCATCGTGATCGGCGAAACCGCCGAGATCGGCAATGACGTAACGCTTTACCAGGGCGTGACCCTAGGCGGTACCAGCTGGAATGCCGGCAAGCGTCACCCGACGCTGGAAGATGGCGTAGTGGTCGGGGCGGGTGCCAAGGTGCTCGGGCCGTTCACAGTGGGTGCCGGTGCCAAGATTGGTTCCAACGCAGTGGTGACCAAGGCGGTGCCTGCGGGGGCAACTGCCGTGGGCATTCCGGGGCGCATCATCGTCAAGTCCGACGATGAAACCGAAGCCCGGCGCAAGGTCATGGCTGAAAAGCTCGGTTTCGACGCGTACGGCGTCAGCGCCGACATGCCGGACCCTATCGCTCGCGCCATTGGCCAGTTGCTCGACCATTTGCAGGCTGTCGACGGCCGTCTTGAGGGCATGTGCGATGCGCTCGGCAGGCTGGGCAGTGATTATTGCGCCAAAGACCTTCCCGAGCTGCGTGATGAAGTATTCGACTGCGTCAAGGATCGCCACGAAGACAAGGTTGGCTAGGCGACACGGCGGCGTGACGCGTGCCATTACGCCGCACCTTTGCTATGATGCAGCCCGCGCTTTTCGCTAATCCCGACTGTTTTACTTGGTCTAATAGTTGACTCTTTTACTCGGGAATAGCATACTCGCTGTCATTCCGAACCTCTGCGGTATACGCCATGCGACTGACTACTAAAGGCCGATACGCTGTAACAGCCATGCTTGACCTGGCGTTGCACGCGCAGAACGGGCCAGTGTCTCTGGCCGACATCTCCGAGCGGCAGGGTATTTCCCTGTCCTACCTCGAGCAGCTGTTCGCCAAGCTGCGTCGCGGCAATCTGGTTTCCAGTGTTCGTGGTCCAGGTGGTGGTTACCAGCTGTCGCGCGACATGAAAGGCATCCAGGTTGCTCAAGTCGTCGATGCAGTCAATGAATCGGTCGACGCCACGCGGTGTCAGGGTCTGGGCGATTGCCACGCTGGCGATACCTGCCTGACCCACCACTTGTGGTGTGACCTGAGCCAGCAGATTCACGAATTTCTAAGCGGTATCAGCTTGGCGGATCTTGTCACTCGCCGTGAGGTACAAGAAGTCGCTCAGCGCCAGGATATGCGCCGTGGTCATAACCACATGTCGCAACTGGGTAAGATCGAAACGTCCGCCGTCGAATGAACGCAGATGAATGAGCGGTGCGCCTGCCTGATAGGAGAGCTTCAATGAAATTGCCAATTTACCTCGACTACTCCGCGACGACCCCGGTCGATCCGCGTGTCGCGCAGAAAATGATCGATTGCCTGACCGTCGAAGGAAACTTCGGCAACCCGGCCTCGCGCTCCCACGTCTTTGGCTGGAAAGCCGAAGAAGCGGTCGAGAACGCTCGTCGTCAGGTCGCTGATCTGGTCAACGCCGATCCGCGCGAAATCGTCTGGACCTCGGGTGCCACTGAATCCAACAACCTGGCTATTAAAGGTGTTGCGCATTTCTACGCCAGCAAAGGCAAGCACCTGATCACGTCGAAGGTCGAACACAAGGCTGTCCTCGACACCACTCGCCAGCTGGAACGCGAAGGTTTCGAAGTCACCTACATCGAGCCAGGTGAAGACGGTCTGATCACGCCTGCCATGATTGAAGCGGCACTGCGCGACGACACCATCCTGGTTTCGGTCATGCATGTGAACAACGAGATCGGCACTATCAACGACATCGCTGCGATCGGTGAACTGACCCGTTCGCGTGGCGTGCTGTTCCACGTTGACGGCGCGCAGTCGACCGGCAAGGTTGAAATCGATCTGACCAGCCTCAAGGTTGACCTCATGTCGTTCTCGGCGCACAAGACCTATGGTCCTAAAGGTATCGGCGCGCTCTACGTCAGCCGCAAGCCGCGTGTTCGCCTTGAAGCGACCATGCACGGCGGCGGTCACGAGCGTGGCATGCGTTCCGGCACCCTGGCGACCCACCAGATCGTCGGTATGGGCGAAGCATTCCGCATTGCCAAGGAAGAAATGGCTGCTGAAAACGTGCGCATCAAGGCACTCAGCGATCGTTTCTTCAAGCAGGTCGAAAATCTGGAAGAGCTGTACGTCAACGGCAGCCTGACTGCACGCGTACCGCACAACCTGAACCTGAGCTTCAACTACGTCGAAGGCGAGTCGCTGATCATGGCGCTCAAGGATCTGGCGGTATCGTCCGGTTCGGCCTGTACCTCGGCCTCGCTTGAGCCTTCGTACGTGCTGCGTGCCCTGGGTCGAAACGATGAGCTGGCGCACAGCTCGATTCGTTTCACCTTCGGCCGTTTCAGCACTGAAGAAGAAATCGATTACGCCGCGCAGAAGGTTTGCGAGGCTGTCACCCGGCTGCGCACACTTTCGCCGCTGTGGGACATGTTCAAAGACGGCGTCGACATCTCCAAGATCGAGTGGGCGGCGCACTAATTTAAAGTCGCCTCCAACACAGGTCATGGGCAATTGCGACGTGACCTGCAGAGCGGCTCCCTGATGTGAGAGGAATAGAATCATGGCTTACAGCGAAAAGGTCATCGACCACTACGAAAATCCACGTAACGTCGGCAAGATGAACGCGGAAGATCCTGATGTTGGCACCGGCATGGTCGGCGCTCCTGCGTGCGGCGACGTTATGCGCCTGCAGATAAAGGTCAACGAGCAGGGCGTTATCGAAGACGCCAAGTTCAAGACCTACGGCTGTGGTTCGGCCATTGCGTCCAGCTCCCTGGCGACCGAGTGGATGAAAGGCAAGACTCTGGATGAAGCAGAGACCATCAAGAACACTCAGTTGGCTGAAGAGCTGGCACTGCCGCCAGTGAAGATTCACTGCTCGGTACTCGCTGAAGACGCCATCAAGGCGGCCGTTCGCGATTACAAGCAAAAGAAAGGTCTGCTGTAAGCAGGCTTTTCAAGAGAAGCTTGCGACAGAGTCAACTGCAACAGGCTAATGCAACAGGCTAAGGAGTTCCGATGGCTATCAGCATGACAGAAGCTGCCGCTAACCACGTACGACGTTCCCTCGAGGGGCGCGGCAAGGGTGACGGCGTTCGTCTGGGTGTTCGCACCACAGGCTGTTCAGGTCTTGCCTATGTGCTCGAGTTCGTCGATGAGGCGGCCAGCGAAGACGCCGTGTTTGAAATGCACGGCGTCAAGGTGATCATTGACCCGAAGAGTCTGGTCTATCTGGATGGCACCGAGCTCGATTTCGTGCGTGAAGGGTTGAACGAAGGCTTCAAGTTCAATAATCCCAATTCGCGCGGTGAGTGCGGCTGTGGCGAAAGCTTCAACGTCTGAGGCTTTTTATTGTGGGTACTCCCTGTCACTTCGCCCTGTTCGACCTCAAGCCCGAGTTTCAGCTTGATCTTGACCAGCTGGCCACGCGCTACCGTGAGCTTGCGCGTAACGTGCATCCGGATCGCTTTGCGGATGCCCCCGAGCGTGAGCAGCGTGTGGCGCTGGAGCGCTCGGCCAGTCTCAACGAGGCTTATCAAACCCTGAAAAGCCCGCCGAAAAGGGCGCGCTACCTGCTGGCAATGAACGGCAACGAAGTGCCGCTCGAAGTCACGGTGCATGATCCCGAGTTTCTTCTGCAGCAGATGCAATTGCGCGAAGACCTCGAGGACTTGCAGGAAGAGGCTGATCTCGCTGGCGTTGCGACCTTCAAGCGTCAGCTCAAGGTCGCTCAGGACGAGCTGAACCAGAGCTTCGCGGCCTGTTGGAATGATGCTGCACAACGCGAGCACGCTGAAAAGCTGATGCGGCGTATGCAGTTTCTCGACAAGCTCTCTCACGAAGTGCGCCAGTTAGAAGAGCGCCTCGACGATTAACCCCGCGCGGCTTCGGCCGCGCGCCAGTGATTATTCTGAACAGCATGGCTTTACTGCAGATCGCCGAACCCGGCCTGAGTCCTCAACCGCACCAGCGTCGTCTGGCTGTGGGTATCGACCTGGGCACCACCAATTCTCTGGTTGCTGCAGTACGCAGCGGCCTGTCCGAACCGCTGGCCGATGCAGAGGGGCAGGTCATTCTGCCGTCTGCCGTGCGCTATCACGCTGATCGTGTCGAAGTAGGGCAGTCAGCGAAGATCGCCGCCTCCCAGGATCCGTTCAATACCGTTCTGTCAGTCAAGCGCCTCATGGGGCGCGGGCTGACTGACGTCAAGCAATTGGGCGAGCAACTGCCGTACCGGTTTGTTGGCGGTGAGTCGCACATGCCGTTCATCGACACCGTGCAGGGGCCGAAAAGTCCTGTTGAAGTGTCTGCCGACATTCTCAAGGTCCTGCGCGAACGCGCCGAGTCCACGCTGGGTGGCGAACTGGTGGGGGCGGTGATTACCGTGCCTGCTTATTTCGACGACTCTCAGCGCCAAGCGACCAAGGATGCCGCCAGACTTGCCGGCCTCAATGTGTTGCGCCTGCTTAATGAGCCAACGGCTGCTGCCGTTGCCTATGGTCTGGATCAGAAAGCCGAAGGCGTGGTTGCCATCTATGATCTGGGCGGCGGAACCTTCGACATCTCGATCCTGCGCCTGACCGGTGGTGTGTTTGAAGTACTGGCCACTGGCGGCGATACCGCTCTGGGTGGCGATGACTTCGATCATGCGATAGCCAACTGGATTGTCACTGATGCCGGTCTGTCTGCCGATATCGACCCTTCCGCGCAACGCAGCCTGCTGCAGGCTGCGTGCTCGGCCAAGGAAGCGCTGACTGACGCCGAGTCTGTCGAGGTCGCCTACGGTGACTGGCGTGGCACGCTGACCCGCGAGGCGCTCAATGCGCTGATCGAGCCTATGGTCGCGCGCAGTCTCAAGGCCTGTCGTCGTGCGGTGCGTGATACCGGTATCGAGCTTGAAGAAGTCGAGGCGGTGGTCATGGTCGGCGGTTCGACCCAAGTTCCACGCGTACGCGAGGCGGTGGCCGAGCTGTTCGGTCGTCAGCCATTGACCCAGATTGACCCGGATCAAGTGGTGGCCATCGGGGCTGCGATCCAGGCCGATACGCTGGCAGGCAACAAGCGTGACGGTGGCGAACTGCTATTGCTCGATGTGATTCCGCTCTCGCTGGGGCTGGAAACCATGGGCGGGCTGATGGAGAAGGTCATTCCGCGCAACACCACCATCCCTGTAGCGCGTGGTCAGGAATTCACCACGTACAAGGACGGCCAGACGGCCATGAAGATTCATGTTCTGCAGGGCGAGCGCGAGTTGATCAGTGACTGCCGTTCCCTTGCACGTTTCGAATTGCGCGGCATTCCGCCGATGGTCGCGGGTGCGGCAAAGATTCGTGTCACCTTCCAGGTTGATGCTGACGGTCTGCTCAGCGTTTCGGCGCGTGAAATGGGCTCGGGTATCGAGTCGAGCATTCAGGTCAAGCCTTCCTACGGGCTGACCGATGACGAAGTCACCCGCATGCTCAAGGACTCCTTCGAGTATGCCGGCGACGACAAGGTCGCTCGTGTGCTGCGCGAGCACCAGGTTGACGCCGAGCGCTTGCTCGAAGCGGTTCAAGGTGCCCTTGAGGCTGATGGTGAGCGTCTTCTCGACGAAGAAGAGCGCCTGGTCATCAACCTGCAGATGAACGAATTACGTGAATTGATGCAAGGCACCGATGGTTATGCCATCGAGCAGCAGACCAAGCGTCTGTCGCAGGTGACCGATGCATTTGCTGCCCGACGCCTCGATTCGACGGTAAAAGCCGCACTGGCCGGGCGCAACTTGAATGAGATTGAGGAATAACTGATGCCGCAGGTGATTTTTCTGCCCCACGCCGAGCATTGTCCGGACGGGCTGGTTGTAGAAGTGGAGCCGGGCACGTCTATTCTCGAGATTGCCCACGAGCACCACATCGAGATTGAAAGCGCCTGTGGTGGCGTGTGTGCCTGTACCACCTGTCACTGCGTCATTCGCGAAGGCTTCAATTCGCTCAATGAAGCGGACGAGCTGGAAGAAGACATGCTCGACAAAGCCTGGGGCCTGGAAGCGCAATCGCGTCTGTCCTGTCAGGCCATTGTCGGCAACGAAGACCTCACGGTCGAAATACCCAAGTATTCGCTCAACCACGCCGCTGAAGCGCCACACTGATTCAAGGATTGCTCATGAGTCTCAAATGGGTTGATGTGCAGGAAATCGCCATCCAGCTGGCTGAAAGCCACCAGGATGTCGATCCGCTGACTGTGAGTTTCCCCAGGCTGCGTAATCTGGTCATGGCCTTGCCCGAGTTCGATGACCACCCGGACCGTAGTGGGGAAAAGGTTCTCGAGGCGATCCAGGGG
This sequence comes from Pseudomonas meliae, assembly GCF_001400515.1. Taxonomy (NCBI): domain Bacteria; kingdom Pseudomonadati; phylum Pseudomonadota; class Gammaproteobacteria; order Pseudomonadales; family Pseudomonadaceae; genus Pseudomonas; species Pseudomonas meliae. The sequence continues at coordinate 14,969 of NZ_LJQT01000361.1, forward strand.
TTATGGATCGAAGAGGCCGATTGACGTTCAGTAACGTACGCAGTTAGGCAATACACCAGAACCCGCGTATAATTCGCGGGTTTAATTTTTCGCTTCAATCACTGCTTCTGGAGTTTCACCATGGCTGTTCAACGTACTTTCTCCATCATCAAGCCTGACGCCGTTGCCAAGAACGTAATCGGCGAGATCACCACTCGTTTCGAAAAAGCCGGTCTGCGCGTTGTCGCTTCCAAGCTGAAGCAACTGTCCAAGGCCGAAGCTGAAGGTTTCTACGCTGAGCACAGCGCTCGCGGTTTCTTCGGCGACCTGGTTGCTTTCATGATCTCCGGCCCGGTTGTCGTTCAGGTTCTGGAAGGCGAAAACGCTATCGCTCTGAACCGTGAGCTGATGGGCGCTACCAACCCTAAAGAAGCTGCTGCCGGCACCATCCGCGCTGATTTCGCTGACTCCATCGACGCCAACGCTGTTCATGGCTCCGATTCGGAAGCAGCCGCCGCTCGCGAAATCTCGTACTTCTTCGCAGCTACCGAAGTAACCGCTCGCTAAGTCATTTTTGACTGACGAGTGAAGGGTGAATTCATGATTGCATCGACTGGTAAAACCAACCTGCTGGGGCTGACTCAACAGGAAATGGAGAAATTCTTCGACTCTATCGGGGAGAAGCGCTTCCGTGCCGGTCAGGTCATGAAGTGGATTCACCACTTCGGCGTCGACGATTTCGACGCGATGACGAACGTCAGCAAGGCCCTGCGCGAAAAGCTCAAGGCCTGTGCCGAAGTTCGCGGTCCCGAAGTGGTCAGCGAGGACATCTCCAGCGACGGCACCCGTAAATGGGTCGTGCGCGTAGAGTCCGGCAGCTGTGTCGAGACCGTCTATATCCCGCAGGGCAAGCGTGGCACCTTGTGTGTTTCGTCCCAGGCGGGCTGTGCCCTGGATTGCAGTTTCTGCTCCACCGGCAAGCAAGGCTTCAACAGCAACCTCACCGCCGCCGAAGTCATCGGTCAGGTGTGGATTGCCAACAAATCCTTTGGCAGCGTACCGGCGACCGTCGACCGTGCCATCACCAACGTGGTGATGATGGGCATGGGTGAGCCGCTGCTGAACTTCGACAATGTCATTGCTGCCATGCATCTGATGATGGATGACCTGGGGTATGGCATTTCCAAGCGCCGGGTGACCTTGTCCACCTCCGGCGTGGTACCGATGATCGATGAGCTTTCCAAGCATATCGACGTTTCCCTGGCCTTGTCGCTGCACGCGCCGAACGATGCGCTGCGTAACCAGTTGGTGCCGATCAACAAGAAATACCCGCTGCAAATGCTCCTTGATTCCTGCAGCCGTTACATGTCCAGTCTGGGCGAAAAGCGTGTGCTCACCATTGAATACACCATGCTCAAGGACATCAACGACAAGGTTGAACACGCCGTCGAGATGATCGAGCTGCTCAAGGACACGCCTTGCAAGATCAACCTGATCCCGTTCAACCCGTTTCCGCACTCCGGTTACGAGCGTCCCAGCAATAACGCGATCCGTCGTTTTCAGGACCTGTTGCATCAGGCTGGTTATAACGTCACTGTGCGCACCACGCGCGGTGAAGACATTGATGCAGCATGCGGCCAGCTGGTCGGGCAGGTGATGGACCGTACACGCCGTAGTGAACGCTACATTGCTGTGCGTGAGTTGAGCGCCGAGGCCGAGACGGCCCCGGTTGCGGCGACTCGAACCTGACTGCCAACCTGATCGAGAGAGACTCCATGTCTGTGCGTGCCTCGCTGTTGCTATGTGTTGTCATGTTGCTGACGGCGTGCGTATCCACCGGCAACGTCAACCCGATGACAACGGCGCAGGGGCGCGAGGAAGCGCGCAGAGCGTACGTGCAGCTTGGGCTGGGTTACTTTCAGCAGGGGCAGACCGAGCGCGCCAAGGTTCCGCTGAAAAAGGCGCTCGAGCTCGACAGTTCCGACGCGCAGGCCAATGCCGCACTGGCGCTGGTGTTCCAGACCGAGATGGAGCCGGAGCTTGCAGAGCAGTACTTTCGCAAGGCGCTGGCTTCCAGTAACAACGAAACACGCATCGTCAATAATTACGGCAGTTTTCTGTTCGAACAAAAGCGTTACAAGGAAGCCTACGAGCGTTTTGAACAGGCCGCTGCCGACAACCTGTATCCTGAGCGGTCGCGAGTCTTTGAGAGCCTGGGCATGACTTCGCTGAAGCTGGGTAATCGCGAGCAGGCCCGTGAGCATTTTACCAAGGCGTTGCGCCTGGACCGCCAGTTGCCAAGGTCCTTGCTGGAAATGGCGCAGATATCCTACGAAGACAAGCAATATGTGCCGGCGCGTGATTATTACGACCGTTTTAGCCAACTCAGCGAGCAAAATGCACGTAGTCTATTGCTCGGTACACGCCTGGCGAAGATCTATGATGATCGTAACAAGGCGGCCAGTTTTGGTCTGCTGTTGAAAAGACTCTATCCCGGTACGCCGGAATATCAGCAATACCTGTCGGAGCAATGATGAAAGCGGCGCATCCCGAAGTTGTAGCAACCACCCGCGTGAACCCTGGAGAAACCCTGCGCCAGGTCCGCGAGAGCAGGAGCTGGTCGCTGCCAGATGTGGCTTTGAGACTGAACCTCACCGTGACCTCCCTGAGCAATCTGGAGAACGGACATTTTGAAAAGCTGCCTGGGCATACGTTTGCCCGGGGGTATGTACGCGCCTACGCCAAGCTGCTTGACCTCGATCAGGCGGCGCTGGTCGAACAGTTCGACCAGTTCACCGGCACCGATGGCAAGGGCAGTTCGGTCCACGCATTGGGCCGTATCGAAGAGCCGGTCAGGCTGTCACACAACATCCTGCGTATCGTCAGCCTGTTGTTGCTGGTGCTTCTGGTCGGTGGCGGTTTCTTCTGGTGGCAGGATCAGGCTTCTCTGCGTGGCAGGGACCAGTCCGGGCTGAACATGGAGCACGTCGAGGTCGAAAGCGCCGACGGCACCACTCAGATTCACCCGCTGGACGAGCCGGAAGAGCCCGCAGTGGCCGAAACGCCTACTGCCGGACAGACTTCGCTGCCGTTGAACACCGGTGCGCCTGCCAGTGAATCTCCGAGCGCGACGCCTGCTGCTCCTACTGCAGGTGTTACGAGTCATGCGCCTGCGCAGACACAGACACCGGCCGCCACTACGCCGCCTGCAAATGCTCCACAAGCGCCTGTTGCTGCGCCGACCGTACCGTCGATGCCGACCGCACCAGCCGAGCAGCCAGAGCCAGTCATGGCCGGGGCCGGTCAGGTTACTGTGCAGTTCGTCGCCGATTGCTGGACCCAGGTCACTGACGGTAACGGCAAGGTGCTGGTCAGCGGCCTTAAGCGCAAGGGCGACAGCCTGGATGTCAGCGGCAAGCCGCCATTGACGCTGCGCCTGGGCTACGCACGCGGCGCGCAGGTCAGCTACAACGGTCAGCCTGTAGACGTGGCACCTTTTACCAGCGGCGAAACTGCTCGCCTGAAGCTAGGGCAATAAGTCATGCACGGCGAATCTCCAATCAAGCGTCGCGAATCCCGAAAAATATGGGTCGGTTCCGTACCGGTCGGCGGTGATGCGCCGATTGCCGTGCAGAGCATGACCAACAGCGATACCAACGATGTTGCGGCCACCGTCGCCCAGATCAACCGTCTGGAAGCTGCCGGTGTCGACATCGTGCGTGTTTCTGTACCGGACATGGACGCTGCCGAAGCCTTTGGTCGCATCAAGCAACTGGTCAAAGTGCCATTGGTCGCCGACATCCACTTCGACTATCGCATCGCATTGCGTGTGGCTGAACTGGGTGTCGACTGCCTGCGTATCAATCCGGGCAATATCGGTCGTGAAGACCGGGTGCGGGCCGTGGTCGATGCTGCGCGTGATCGCGGTATTCCGATCCGCATCGGCGTCAACGCCGGGTCGCTGGAAAAAGACCTACAGAAGAAGTACGGCGAGCCGACGCCAGAGGCGTTGGTGGAGTCTGCGTTGCGCCACGTCGAGCACCTGGAGCGCCTGAACTTTCAGGACTTCAAGGTCAGCGTCAAGGCGTCCGATGTGTTCATGGCCGTCGCAGCCTACCGCCTGCTGGCCAAACAGATCGTCCAGCCGCTGCACCTGGGTATTACCGAAGCTGGCGGCTTGCGTTCAGGCACGGTGAAATCGGCTGTCGGTCTTGGAATGCTGCTTGCCGAAGGAATTGGCGATACTATCCGCATCTCGCTGGCTGCTGATCCGGTCGAGGAAGTGAAAGTCGGGTACGACATCCTCAAATCGTTGCGCCTTCGTTCCCGTGGTATCAACTTCATCGCCTGCCCGAGCTGCTCGCGGCAGAACTTCGATGTGGTCAAGACCATGAACGAGCTTGAAGGTCGCCTTGAAGATTTGCTGGTGCCGCTTGATGTCGCAGTGATCGGTTGTGTAGTCAACGGTCCGGGCGAGGCCAAGGAAGCGCATATCGGCCTGACTGGTGGTACGCCGAACCTGATTTACATCGACGGCAAGTCTGCGCAGAAACTGACCAACGACAATCTCGTGGACGAGCTTGAACGCTTGATTCGCGAGAAAGCGGCTGAAAAGGCCGAAGCCGACGCATCTGTCATCGTGCGCGGCTAACCAGGATTGCTAAGGATTTTCTGTGAGTAAGTCTCTACAAGCCATTCGTGGCATGAACGACATCCTGCCCGAGCAGACGCCGCTGTGGCGCCACTTCGAAGGCACCGTTTCACGTCTGCTGGATAACTACGGTTACCGGCAGATTCGTATGCCTATCGTCGAATTCACCGAGCTGTTCAAGCGCTCCATCGGTGAAGTGACCGATATCGTCGAGAAGGAAATGTACACCTTCGCCGATCGCAACGGCGACTCCCTGACCCTGCGTCCGGAAGGTACTGCTGCCTGTGTGCGTGCGGTCCTGGAGCACGGCATCACCGGTGGCGGTCAGGTTCAGAAACTGTGGTACATCGGGCCGATGTTTCGTCACGAGCGTCCACAGAAAGGCCGTTATCGCCAGTTTCACCAGATTGGTGTCGAGGTCTTCAATCTTGACGGTCCGGACATCGATGCCGAACTGATCGTCATGACCTGGCGCCTGTGGGGCATGCTGGGCATTCGCAATGCGGTCAAGCTTGAACTGAACAGCCTGGGCACCAGCGAAGCGCGTGCGCGTTATCGTGATGCGCTGGTCGAGTTTCTGTCGGCACGTCTTGATCAACTCGACGAAGACAGCCAGCGTCGTCTGAAAACCAATCCGCTGCGCGTGCTGGACACCAAACACCCTGAAACCCAGGCTGTGCTGGTCGATGCGCCAAAGCTGGCAGATTATCTGGATGACGAATCCCGCGTTCACTTCGAAGGCCTGAAGGCCCGTCTGGACGCAGCCGGCATTCCTTATGTCATCAACCCGAAGCTGGTTCGCGGGCTGGATTATTACAGCAAGACCGTTTTCGAGTGGGTTACCGACCAATTGGGTGCTCAGGGTACGGTCTGTGCAGGCGGTCGTTATGACGGTCTGGTCGAGCAGATGGGCGGCAAGCCGACGACCGGCGTTGGTTTCGCGATGGGTATCGAGCGTCTGGTTCTGTTGCTTGAAACCCTCGGGCAGGTCCCGGAAGAAATTGCCCGTCAGGTCGATGTTTACCTGTGCGCCTTTGGCGAAGCAGCTGAGCTGGCTGCGCTGGCTCTCACCGAAAAGGTGCGCGATCAGTTGCCGAGCCTGCGTTTGCAGGTCAACGCCGGTGCCGGCAGCTTCAAAAGCCAGTTCAAGAAAGCCGACAAGAGCGGTGCGCTGTATGCGCTGATTCTCGGTGAAGAAGAACTGGCGGCAAAGGTCATTGGCGTCAAACCCCTGCGCGGTCAGGGCGAACAACAAAATATTGCCTGGGACGCTCTGTCAGAGCACCTGGCCTCCTGCGTTGTGCAGGGTTGAAGCTGATTTAACAGCCGTTTAGCGAATAGGAGTATTGGGGTGTCGGGTACCGAAGATGAAGAGCTGGCGGTAATGAAGGACTGGTGGCAGCGTAACGGCAAACCCCTGTTGACCGGTGGTCTGCTTGCGTTGGTCGTGGTCTTGGGTTGGCAGTTCTGGCACAGGTATCAGGCCAGCCAGTCGCAAGGCGCCTCGATGCTTTATCAGCAATTGCTGGAAACCGCACTGACGCCCAGTGGCCAGGCAGACACCGCACGTGTCGCCGAGATATCCGGCAAACTGAAAAGCGAATTCGGTGGCACTACCTATGCACAGTTCGGTAGCCTGTTCGTCGCCAAGGTGGCGGTCGATGCCGGTAAGCTGGACGATGCTGCAGCCGAGCTGAAAACCGTGGCCGACAAGCCTGCCAATGACACGCTGGGCGAGATTGCCCGTCAGCGTCTGGCTCGCGTGCTGGCTGCGCAGAACAAGACCGATGACGCGCTGAAGCTGCTCGACGGCGATGCCGACAAGGCCTTCCTCGCCAGTCGTGAAGAACTCAAGGGTGACCTGCTGGTACAGCTGGGTCGTACCGACGAGGCATATGCTGCATACCAAAAGGCCAAATCCGCTCTGTCCGAAGACGCAGCAGTGGGTGGCCTGCAAATGAAGCTCGACGATCTGGCGAAAGGGGATGCGTGACGTGATTCGTTGGAAACATGCAGCATTGCTGGCTCTGGCCATTCTGGCCGCGGGTTGCAGCAGCAACAGCAAAAAGGAATTGCCTCCGGCCGAGCTGACCGACTTCAAAGAAGAAGTGGTTCTGCACAAGCAGTGGAGCCGCTCCATTGGCGACGGTCAGGGCAAGACTTACAACATGCTCGTGCCGGCCATTGATGGCGACCGCATCTATGCGGCTGACGTCACTGGCGAAGTTGTATCGCTGGATCGTCTGACCGGTGATGTGATCTGGAAGAAAGATCTCGATCTGCCGGTTTCCGGTGCAGTTGGCGTGGGCTATGGCCTGGTAATGATCGGCACCCTCAAGGGTGAAGTCATTGCCATGGACGCCACCTCCGGTGAGGAAAAGTGGCGTGCCCGCGTGACCAGCGAAGTGCTGGCCCCGCCTGCCACCAACGGTTCTGTGGTAGTGGTTCAGACTCAGGATGACCGTATTGTCGGCTTCGATGCCTCCACAGGTTCCCAGCTCTGGATTTACGAAAGCACTCCAGCGGTGCTGACCCTGCGTGGTACCGGCGCTCCACTTGCAACCAATCGTCTCGCCGTGGCGGGTCTGTCGACCGGTAAGGTCGTCGCGCTGGACATTACCAACGGCGTGCCTGTCTGGGAGCAGCGTGTTGCCATCCCGCAAGGTCGCTCGGAACTGGATCGTGTCGTGGATATCGACGGCGGCCTGTTGCTGTCCGGCGGTACGCTGTACGTTGCTACCTATCAGGGTCGCGTCGCCGGTCTGGACCTGGAAAGCGGTCGTGTGCTCTGGCAGCGTGATGCCTCTAGCTACTCGGGCGTTGCCCAGGGCTTTGGCAGCGTTTACGCAACCCTGGCCTCCGGCACTGTCGAGGGTATCGACGAGCGTTCGTCCTCTGCACTGTGGAGCAACGAATCACTGGCTCGCCGCCAGCTCGGCGCGCCGGAAGTGTATTCCAGCTATGTAGCGGTCGGTGACATGGAAGGCTACCTGCACCTGTTGAGCCAGGTGGACGGTCGTTTTGTCGGTCGCGAACGTATCGACAGCGACGGCCTGCGTGCTCGTCCGCTGGTGGTTGGGGACATGATTTACGTGTATGGCAACAGCGGCAAACTGGAAGCCCTGACCATCAAGCAATAAGTGTCCATGCCCGGGGCCGATGGCCCCGGGTGCCTTTGCTTCGGCAAGGCTGCGGTGCCTTTGTGGCATCGCCCCGAACTCCGGTCGCTGCCCTGCAGCGGCTTTTGTATTTTCTGAAATAACGAAGTGGAGAGCCGCATGGTTCCCGTAATCGCCCTGGTGGGTCGACCGAACGTCGGCAAGTCCACCATGTTCAACCGCCTGACCAGGACTCGCGACGCCATTGTCGGTGATCTGTCCGGTCTTACCCGTGATCGCCAATACGGAGAGGCGAAGTGGCAAGGGCGCTCCTATATTCTGATCGACACCGGCGGTATTTCCGGTGACGAGCATGGCATGGACGAAAAGATGGCCGAGCAGTCGCTGCTGGCCATTGAAGAAGCCGATGTGGTGCTGTTTCTGGTGGACGCCCGTGCGGGCTATACCGCTGCTGATCAGATGATTGGTGAGCACCTGCGCAAGCGCAACAAGCGTTCCTACGTGGTTGCCAACAAGATCGACAACATCGACGAAAACCTGGCACGTGCCGAGTTCAGCCCAATGGGTCTGGGCGACGCCATTCCGGTGGCCGGTGCTCACGGTCGTGGCATCTCGCAGATGCTCGAAATCGCCCTGCGGGAGTTTCCCAAGGACGAAGACGAGCTGGAAGAGGGCGAGGAGGTCGAGGAAGTTGCCGAAGGTCAGGAAGCCAAGCGCATTCCTGGTCCGAGCGAAAAAGACGGCATCAAGATCGCAATCATCGGGCGTCCCAACGTCGGCAAATCGACGCTGGTCAACCGAATGCTGGGTGAAGACCGGGTTATCGTCTATGACGAGCCAGGCACCACGCGCGACAGTATCTACATTCCCTTCGAGCGTAATGAAGAGAAGTACACGCTGATCGACACTGCCGGTGTGCGCAAGCGCGGCAAGATCCACGAGGAAGTTGAAAAGTTCTCGGTGGTCAAGACGCTGCAGGCCATCAAGGACGCCAACGTGGTGATCTTTGTGATGGACGCCCGCGAAGGTGTGGTCGACCACGACCTGAACCTGCTGGGCTTCGCCCTTGAAGCGGGTCGTGCGCTGGTCATCGCGCTGAACAAGTGGGACGGCATGACGCCGGGCGAACGCGATTTCGTGAAGATCGAGCTGGAGCGCCGGTTGTTCTTCGTCGACTTCGCCGACATCCACTTCATCTCCGCACTGCACGGCACGGGCGTGGGCAACCTGTATCAGTCGGTACAGAACTCGTTCAAGTCTGCGGTAACCCGCTGGCCAACCAGCCGCCTGACCCAGATTCTCGAAGATGCGGTCAGCGAGCATGCGCCACCCATGGTCGGCAGCCGCCGTATCAAATTGCGTTACGCTCACCTGGGCGGCGCCAACCCGCCGCTGATCGTAATCCACGGCAACCAGGTCGAAAAAGTACCGAAGTCCTATGTCCGGTATCTGGAAAACACCTATCGCCGCGTGCTCAAGCTGGTCGGTACGCCGATCCGCATCGAGTTCAAGGGCGGCGAGAACCCGTATGAAGGCAATAAGAACACGCTGACTGACCGTCAGGTCAACAAGAAGCGTCGAATGATGTCGCACCACAAGAAGGCCGACAAGAAGCGCCGCGACAAGCGCTGAGTCAGCATTGGGAAAAAGGCGCTTCGGCGCCTTTTTTTGTGTCCGTTTAATGGGCTATCCTGCCTGACCCGTGCCGCCCGGTGCCGGGAGATTGCAGGGAAAGGGTTCCATGATCGACAGCAAGTTGCCCAACGTGGGCACCACTATCTTTACCGTCATGTCACAGCTGGCCGCCGAAACCGGAGCTATCAACCTGTCCCAGGGGTTTCCTGATTTTGACGGGCCGCAGGCGCTGCGTGATGCGGTCTGTCGGCATGTCACTCAAGGCCATAACCAATACTCACCGATGACCGGGCTGCCTGCGCTTCGTCAGCAGGTCGCGGCAAAGATCGCCCGCAGCTATGGCCGTACGGTCAATCCGGACAGCGAGATCACCATCACACCGGGTGCCACGCAGGCGATTTTCTGCGCGATCCATAGCGTTATTCGCGCTGGCGACGAAGTGATCATTTTTGACCCTTGCTATGACAGCTACGAGCCCGCTGTCGAGCTGGCCGGTGGGCGCTGCGTCCATGTGCAACTGGGGCTGGATGACTTCTCCATCGACTGGCAAAAGCTCAGCGATGCGTTAAGCCCGCGTACACGCATGATTGTCATCAATAGCCCGCACAACCCGAGCGGTGCCCTGATCAGTCGTGCAGAGCTTGATCGACTGGCTGCGCTGATCGCCGATCGCCGATCGCCGATCGTGATATCTACCTGCTCAGCGATGAAGTTTATGAACACCTCGTCTTCGATGGCGCGCGCCATGTCAGCGTGCTTGATCACGAGGCACTGTATCAGCGCGCCTTCGTCGTCAGCTCGTTCGGCAAGACATATCACGTCACAGGCTGGAAAACCGGTTACGTGGTCGCACCGCCCGCGCTGACTTCCGAACTGCGCAAGGTGCATCAGTACGTCAGTTTCTGTGGTGTCACGCCATTGCAGTATGCGCTGGCCGATTTCATGGCCGAGCACCCTGAGCATGTCGATGAGCTGCCAGGCTTCTATCAGGCCAAGCGCGACTTTTTCTGTGGTCATCTGACTGAATCGCGTTTCAGCTTCCGGCCTGTTGGCGGTACTTATTTCCAGTTGGTCGATTATTCGCAGATACGGCCTGACCTGAATGACGTGGACATGGCGCTGTGGATGACCCGTGAACACGGTGTGGCGAGCATTCCGATTTCTGTGTTCTACCAGAGCCCTCCAGCAGGCCAGCGTCTGATTCGCCTGTGCTTCGCCAAGCAAGAGGACACGTTGCGTCAGGCGGCGGAGAAACTATGCGCGATATAAGCGAACTGCCAAACCTGAACCTTGCGCTGATTCAGACGACTCTGGCATGGCATGATCGGGAGGCCAACCTGGAGCATTTCGAGCACTTGCTGGGCCAGGCGCATGGCGCTGATCTGGTGATCCTGCCTGAAATGTTCACCACCGGGTTCTCGATGGAGTCCGAGGCGCTGGCTGAGCCTGAGGCAGGTCCTACATCGACCTGGCTGTTGGCGCAGGCTAAACGGATCAATGCGGTGGTGACCGGCAGCGTCATCATTCGCGCTGCCGATGGCAGTTATCGCAACCGTCTGCTGTGGGCGCGACCGGATGGTGAGTTGCTGCATTATGACAAGCGTCACTTGTTTCGTATGGCGGGTGAACACGAACACTACACGCCGGGCGAGCGTCAGCTGATGTTTGAGCTCAATGGGTGGCGTATTCGCGCGCTGATCTGCTACGACCTGCGCTTTCCGGTCTGGAGCCGTGACGCCGAAAGTACCGACCTGTTGCTGTACACCGCCAACTGGCCAGGCGCGCGACGTCTGCACTGGAACCGCCTGCTGCCCGCCAGGGCCATCGAAAACCTGTGCTACGTTGCCGCGGTCAATCGGGTAGGGGCGGACGGGAAGGGCTTTGCGTACACCGGTGACAGTCAGGTTCTGGATTTTCAAGGCGAGAGCCTGTTGGGCGCAGGCGAAGCGGATGGAGTGTTCAGGGCGACGTTAAGCGCGGCAGACTTACAAGCCTATCGCACACGCTTTCCAGCCGGTCTGGACGCTGACTCTTTTAATATTCAATAAAAATTACTTCAGAATGTTACGAGTCGGCCGATAGCGTGTGCAGGCAACCTGGAGACCGCCATGATTACCATCAATACGTCCACATTGAACAGCTATTCAAGCCCGTTGACCCTAGCGGTTAAATCTACCGACGCAGAGGCAATCAAGTCTGCAACTACCACGACTGAAACAGAGAAGACCTCTGATCAGGCCTCGACCGAAGGCGGTAAGGCCGGAGCGGCCGGTGGTGGGGGCAGCGTTGGCGGCTCCAGCAAATCGGCTCTTAATCAGACGATCGAACAGATAAAGCAGCAGATCAAGGACGCCCAGAAGCAACTGGCTCAACAGCAGGCGCAATTGGCTGCCGCTCAAAGCGGTAATGGCACTGCGGAAGAAAAGGCCCAGAAAGCCATGGCGATTCAGGGTCAGATTGCGTCCACCAGCGCTAACCTGCAGACCTTGCAGGCATCGTTGTTGCAGCTGGAGACTGAAGGTGGCGTGAATACCACTGCCTGATGTCCTGGCACGGATGATGGTCGTGCCGACGCGCCGCGTCGGCATGCGGTGCTTACGTTACGGGTCTGCTCCCGGCTATGTGGTGCGCGCAGATCTGTGACGCANNTCCAGAACGGCGTTCCCACGCTGGAGCGTGCGGAACGATAACCTGACTATCGTGCGACGCTCTGCGTCGGATCTTGAGTGTGCGGCTTGGCGCAGATCTGTGACGCAAAGCGTCACAGCACCCAGAGCCCTTACTCGTTCACATTCATGAACTTGCGTGCCCACTCTACGTAGTCTTCAGGCTGCGTATAGGTGTGGGTCAATTCGGTAGCGCTCATGTTCGACTCGCTGCCCAGAATCTGGCGTTGCTCGCGCAAGCAGTCGTAGGTGGCTTTGATTGCGGCAAAGTACGCAGCGTGGCCATGCACGCAGACTCGCACGCCCATCTCGGCAAGACGCGCATTGTCGTGCAGCTCAGGGTTGCCGTAGGTCACCAGCATCAGCGGTACGGTCACGCCTTCGGATATCTGTGCCAGGTGATCAAAGTCACGAATGCCGACGATGGTAATGCCGTCAGCCCCGGCAGCCTGATACTGCTGAACCCGACTGATGGCTTCCTGAACCGGGATGATCGCCGCGTTGGTTCGAGCGAAAATCGACATCTCCGGGTCGACACGTGCCTCCAGTGCTGCGCGGATCTTGCCAACACCTTCAGCCGTGGAAATCAGGTCAGTGGATTTGCGTCCGAACTGCGCAGGCAGCAGGGTATCTTCAATCGTCAACGCCGAGATGCCGGCGCGTTCCAGTTCAACAACGGTACGCATGACGTTAAGGGCATTGCCATAACCATGGTCTGCGTCCGCGATAACCGGCAGTTGCGCAACGCGGCCGATGCGCGTGGCCTGTTCAACGAACTCGCTCAGGGTGATCAGTGCGAAGTCAGGTGCTGCCAGTACTTGCAGCGATGCGACAGAACCGCCGAGGATGCCTACTTCAAAGCCCAGATCCGCTGCGATTCGCGCTGACATGGGGTCGAATACCGAGGCGGTGTGAAAGCACGAGTTCGACGAGGTAAGCGCACGGAAACTGCGGCGCAAATCTTGATGGGAAGCCTTTGGCATAATCGCTCCAAATGTGATTGGATCAGCTCAGCGTACCGAGGCCGATAGTAATTTCAATGCACGGTGGGTCTGCCCGAGCATTCTTTTCGTCCGGAAATCAATGCAATAGTCGTCTTGGTTTTATAGGAAAGATGTAGCTGGCAGGTAAGTCCGGATGGGCATCGTCAGCATATGAATTGCTGTTGGATGTTGGCCCGTCCTGGAATAAAGGCAGCATGCTACCACAGCATAAATGAAAAAGATTATGCCGAAACAGGCAGGGTCATGCGTGGAATGCAAGAGGCTGGCGAGGAGGGGAGTCGCGCGGTCGGTTTGGGGCAGGATGGCGAACTGGCGTCCGCCATCCTGCCTGTAGACTCAGGCGGCCTTGGCTTGTGTCTGGCTCAACGAGCGGTTCAGTGCGCTGAACAGTGCCCGGAAGCTGGCGGTGGTAATGTTTTCATCAATACCCACGCCATGCACGGCACGCTCGCCATTCACGCGCAGTTCGATGTAGGCAGCGGCCTTGGCCGTGGTGCCCGAGCCAATGGCGTGCTCGTTGTAGTCCATGATCTCCACGGCAACTGGCAGACCGGCGACCAGCGCTTCCAGAGCGCCTTTGCCCTTGCCGCGCCAATGCTGGGTTTCACCGTCCACATGCACTTCGGCATCGACCGCACTGTTGCCGTTCTCCTCCTGCAACTTGTGGCTGATCAGCGCGTAAGGTGTGTTGGCTTGCAGGTATTCACGGCGCAACAGCGAATGAATCTGCTGAGCGGACATCTCCAGGCCCAGACGATCGGTTTCACCCTGAACTACCTGGCTGAACTCGATCTGCATACGGCGCGGCAGGGAAATGCCATATTCCTGCTCCAGCAGGTAAGTGATGCCACCTTTGCCTGACTGGCTGTTGACGCGAATCACCGCCTCGTAGCTACGGCCAATGTCGGCGGGGTCAATCGGCAGGTAAGGCACTTCCCACAGCTCGCCGTCCTTCTGCTGGGTGAAGCCCTTGCGGATGGCGTCCTGGTGCGAACCGGAGAACGCGGTGTGTACCAGGTCGCCAACGTACGGGTGACGTGGATGAACCGGAATCTGGTTGCACTCTTCGACGACCTTACGCACACCGTCGATATCCGAGAAGTCCAGCTCCGGGTCGATGCCCTGGGTGTAGAGGTTCAATGCAACGGTGACCAGATCGACGTTGCCGGTCCGCTCGCCGTTACCGAACAGGCAGCCTTCGACGCGATCCGCACCGGCCATCAGGCCCAGCTCGGTAGCAGCGACGCCTGTACCACGGTCGTTATGGGTGTGCAGGCTGATCAGCACGCTGTCGCGGCGGGTGATGTTGCGGCCGAACCATTCGATCTGGTCAGCGTAAATGTTGGGTGTCGCCACTTCCACGGTAGCCGGGAGGTTGAGGATCACCTTGTTCTCGGGCGTCGGGTTCCACACCTCGATCACGGCATCGCAGACTTCCTTGGCAAATTCCAGCTCGGTCGCGCTGAAGGTTTCCGGCGAGTACTCGAAAGTCCACTGGGTTTCAGGCTGTTGTGCAGCGTATTTGACGAACAGCTTGGCCGCATTGACCGCGATTTCTTTCACGCCAGCCTTGTCCTGATTGAAGACAATGCGGCGGAACGACGGGCTGGTCGCGTTATACAGGTGGACGATGGCTTTCTTCGCGCCACGCAGCGATTCGAACGTGCGAGCGATCAGGTCTTCGCGAGCCTGGGTCAGCACCTGAATGGTGGTGTCATCCGGGATATGGCCGTCTTCGATCAGGGTACGCACGAAATCGAAGTCAGTCTGCGAAGCCGATGGAAAGGATGCCTCGATTTCCTTGACGCCAACGCTGACCAGGGTTTTCCAGAAGCGCAGTTTCTTGGCCGCGTCCATTGGTTCGATCAACGACTGGTTGCCGTCGCGCAGGTCGGAGCTGCACCAGATCGGCGCTGCATCGATGGTCTTCGAAGGCCAGGTGCGGTCAGGCAGATCGATGGTCGGGAATGCGCGGTACTTCTTCGATGGGTCTTTGAGCATGGTCATCAGGAAATCCTTTTGTATTCACGGGGCCGGGTTAAGGTCGGCCTTCCGTTCTAAAAAGCACAGGGGTTGCGAACACAGGGGCGAGGCACAGCAATCTAGCCTGGCAGTCGGGCGCTGACCAGGCTGAGGCACCGATGTTGGCGCAACAGAATAAGGGTTTGAGAGGTTTTCATGAGCCCAACCGTAACCATTGGAATGAATGATGGCAAGCACTTGAAAAAGATTAGGATAAATTCTCTAAAATACGCCGTTATCAATTTTTTATAGCGGGTTATGAGCGTTTATTTGCTGGTTATTGTTGGTCGAAAGCGATGTGCGCAAAGAACGACTGTCGTTGGCAAGCGCCTTAGCGCTTGCTGACGAAAAGTGTTACGGCTGAAACGCGCCGATGAAGATTGCCGGGTCCACGCGCGCATCGTTGAGGCTGACGTTCCAGTGCATGTGCGGGCCGGTTGCGCGACCGGTAGCACCGACCTTGCCGACCACGCCGCCACGAGGGACCAGATCACCGACTTTCACATCGATTTTCGACATGTGGCAAAACATGCTGATGAAGCCTTGGCCGTGGTCAACGAATACAGTGTTGCCATTGAAAAAGTAATTACCGGTCAGGATGACCTTGCCCGCAGCCGGAGATTTGATCGGCGTGCCTGCCGGTACAGCGAAATCCAGTCCTGAGTGCGGGTTGCGCTCCTCGCCGTTGAAGAATCTACGTACGCCGAACCTGCTCGATAGCGGTCCGTTGACTGGCTTGTCCAGAATCAGGTTGCTCGGCGTTCCGTGGCTGAAGCTGCGGTAGGCGCGTAGCTGTTCAGCCAGTTCGCCCTCGATACGCTTGTTGTCTTCAGGGTTTGGGCTCACCTGACGTTTGTTCTTGAGCGTGATGTGCTGTTCCGGGTATTTCTTGCTGCCGACAGTGAAGTTCAGCGTGCGCCCGCCCGAGGTCACTTGTTGAGTGCCGGGTTTGACCGTCAACGGGATGCCGACGATGGCCAGCCATCGCGTGCCCTGTTCCTCGACCACCAGCACCGGTTTGCCTTGAAAGGTGGCGGTCGGAGCCTGAGCGCCAGTGCCCAGATCGACAACCGCCACGCCGCCTGGCACCGGTTTGTCGAGTGCGCGGGTAATAAAGCTGTCAGCGTGAGCGGGAAGACAGAGCAGCAGGGCGAACAGCGGGGCAATAAAACGTAGCATCAGGCAGTCAGTCCAGAAGGGAGAGGGTCACGGGTGTGAGGTGATTGTCTTCAACGCGCACTTGCAGTTCGCCTTCGCCGAGCCTGGCGGTAAGCCGTTGGCCCGTTTGCGTCTGTGCCGCGCTGCGGATCGCGTGGCCGCGCTCGTCGAGCAGGATGCTGTAACCGCGTCCCAGTGTGGCGAGCGGGCTGACCACGTTGAGGGTCTGCACCTGACTTTGCAGTTGCAGCTTGCGCGCCTTGATCTGTTCACGAATGGCTCGCGGCAGACGCTCGGCCAGGGCATCCAGACGCTGGCGCAAAAAGGCCAGGGTCCGGCCCGGGTGCTGGGCAGCAAGGCGGCTCTGCATGTGCGCCAGACGCACCTGGCGTTGATGCATGTTCTGTTCGAAGGCGCGGCGCAGGCGCATGTCCAGGTCGTCCAGCCGTTGCGACTGCTGACGCAAGCGCTCGCCAGGATGACGCAGACGCCGCGAAATGCCCTCAAGACGCAAGCGCTCGCGCATCAGTCGATCCTGCATACGGCTCACCAGTCGGCGGTGCAGGCTGTCGACGCGTCGATGCAGGTCACTGGAGTCCGGGGCGAGCAGTTCGGCGGCAGCGGAGGGCGTCGGTGCGCGCACATCGGCCACGAAATCGCTGATGGAAACATCGGTTTCATGGCCAACGGCGCTGACAATCGGCGTCACGCACGCGTCGATGGCGCGGGCGACGGCTTCTTCGTTGAAGCACCACAGGTCCTCCAGCGATCCACCACCACGGGCGAGTATCAGTGCATCGAAGCCTCTGCTGTCGGCCAGTTTCAGTGCGCGGACAATCTGGTTGATCGCCTCACGACCCTGAACGGCGGTGGGGATCAATGTCAGTTCGACCCTCGGTGCGCGGCGGCGGAACACACTAATGATGTCGCGGATTACCGCGCCGGTCGGTGAGCTGATGATGCCGATACGTTGCGGATGCAACGGCAAGGCAACCTTGCGCTCGGCGCTGAACAGGCCTTCGTCGCTGAGCTTGGCTTTCAGCGCATCGAATGCCAAGCGCAACGCACCATCACCGGCAGGTTCCACCGTGTCGAGAATCAACTGATAGTCGCCGCGGCCTTCAAACAGCGAGACCTTGCCGCGCACCTTGACCTGCAAGCCGTCCTTGAGCGCCTGACGCACACGCGCCGCGCTCTGCCGGAACAGCGCGCAACGCACCTGCGCGCCAGAGTCCTTGAGCGTGAAGTACACGTGCCCCGAAGCCGGACGCGAGAGATTGGATATCTCGCCTTCGACCCAGATACTGCTGAACACGTCCTCCAGCAACACCCGCGCACGGCCGTTGAGCTGGCTGACAGTAAGGACTTCCCGGTCTAGGCCGAGTCTTGCGAAAGGGTCTTTGATCATGTCGGGCATCATAATGGCAATGCCGGTCTGGCGCACAGGTCCGTATCGCCACTTCGACCATGATTTCACCTTGACCAGAATCATCAGCCTATTAAGCTGCGGCCTCGAACAGCTTTAAGCGACGCTCCGTTATGAACACCCAAAGCATCATCGTCCCGCAAATTTCCACCTTTCCCGGGCACGAGGCCAGGGCGCGGCTGATTCTGCGCTGGCTGGTCAAGCTCGATGTAGTCGAGCCGGAGCTGACGACATGCGGGCGCACCTATAACAAGATGGCCTACGCCGTGGCACCCGGAGCGAGAAGGGTAGTAAAGCACCCCGATGCCTTGCCTTTCGGGCAAACAGTCAATGGTCTGGAAATCGTCACCAAGCGCTGCATCTATACCCCGCTGAACGACTTTGCCGAAGAGGCCGGTTGCCCGGAGTGTCGTCGCGAAGTGGGGGAGGCGCTGTTCGACAGCCTGGAAGACTGGATGCCCGGTCACACCGATAATTTCACCTGCCCCGAATGCCGCCATGAAGATGACATCAACGGCTTTTTGTTTCTGGACGCCTGCGGGTTTTCCAACCTGGGTTTCATCTTCAATAACTGGTTGGATGCGTCGTTCACCCAGACCTTTCTGGATGACTTCGCCGAACGTCTGGATCGTCCGGTGTCTTTCGTTCATGTGCGTCTATAAACAGCCTGGATAATAGGCTGAGGTTTACATTGAGCCGACCGGGGTCTGTAGGTATAATGGCGCGCTTCCAATTTCCCGCCCGGGAGCCCCCGCGATGCTGCGTATCAGTCAAGAAGCCCTTACATTCGACGACATTCTCCTTGTGCCCGGTTATTCCGAGGTACTTCCCAACGAAGTCAGTCTGAAAACCCGTTTGACCCGTGGCATCGAGCTGAATATACCTTTGGTCTCTGCTGCAATGGATACAGTCACCGAGGCCCGTCTGGCAATTGCCATGGCCCAGGAAGGCGGTATCGGTATCATCCACAAGAACATGACCATCGAGCAGCAAGCTGCCGAAGTGCGCAAGGTCAAGAAGTTCGAGGCTGGTGTCGTCAAGGACCCGATCACGATCGAAGCCGATGCCACTGTTCGTGATCTGTTCGAACTTACCCGCATGCACAACATTTCCGGCGTACCGGTGCTGCACAATGGCGACCTGGTCGGCATCGTGACGTCCCGCGATGTACGCTTCGAAAACCGTCTTGATGTCCCTGTCCGCGAAGTGATGACGCCTAAAGAGCGTCTGGTCACCGTGCGTGAAGGTGCCGACAAGAACGAAGTGCGTGAGCTGCTGCACAAGCACCGTCTGGAAAAAGTCCTGATCGTGGATGCCAATTTCGCGCTCAAGGGCATGATGACCGTCAAGGACATCGAAAAAGCCAAGGCATACCCGCTGGCCAGCAAGGACGATCAGGCTCGCCTGCGCGTCGGCGCTGCTGTCGGCACCGGCAAGGACACTGGCGAGCGCGTCACTGCGCTGGTCGCTGCTGGCGTTGACGTTGTTGTGGTCGACACCGCTCACGGTCACTCCAAAGGTGTGATCGACCGCGTTCGCTGGGTCAAGGAAAACTTCCCTCAGGTGCAGGTCATCGGCGGCAACATCGCCACTGGCGAAGCTGCGAAGGCACTAGTTGCCGCAGGTGCTGATGCAGTCAAGGTCGGTATCGGCCCAGGCTCCATCTGCACCACGCGCATCGTTGCCGGTGTCGGCGTGCCGCAGATCAGCGCCATCGCCAATGTTTCCGCAGCCCTTGAAGGTACAGGCGTGCCGATGATCGCCGATGGCGGCATCCGCTTCTCCGGTGACCTGTCCAAGGCTATCGTGGCTGGCGCCTCCTGCGTGATGATGGGCTCGATGTTCGCCGGTACTGAAGAAGCGCCAGGCGAGATCGAACTGTTCCAGGGTCGTTCCTACAAAGCCTATCGCGGGATGGGTTCGCTGGGTGCGATGTCCCAGGCGCAAGGCTCGTCCGATCGCTACTTCCAGGATTCGTCCGCAGGTGCCGAGAAACTGGTGCCGGAAGGTATCGAAGGTCGTGTGGCCTACAAAGGTCCTTTGTCGGCCATCATCCATCAGTTGATGGGCGGCCTGCGTTCCTCCATGGGTTACACCGGCAGTGCCGACATCGAGCAGATGCGCACCAAGCCCGAGTTCGTTCGCATTACCGGCGCAGGCATGGCTGAGTCCCACGTCCATGACGTGCAGATCACCAAGGAAGCGCCGAACTATCGCGTTGGTTGATCCGAACTGCATCGTGGTGTGTGCCGCGATGCAGGCCAACACTTTTTATAGCCGGGGCTGTTGACGCAGCCCCGTGTCGTTTCTGTTTTTTGACGAGAATGAGTCATGGCCCTCGACATTCACGCCCACCGTATCCTGATCCTCGACTTCGGTTCCCAGTACACCCAGCTGATCGCCCGCCGCGTGCGTGAAATCGGCGTGTACTGCGAGCTGCATCCGTTTGACATGGACGACGAAGCGATTCGCGAATTCGCTCCAAAAGGCGTGATCCTCGCCGGCGGCCCCGAGTCCGTACACGAAGCCAACAGCCCACGCTGCCCGCAAGCGGTATTTGACCTGGGTGTGCCGGTGTTCGGTATCTGCTACGGCATGCAGACCATGGCCGAGCAGTTGGGCGGCAAGGTTGCCGGTTCCGAGCTGCGCGAGTTCGGCTACGCTCGCGTTGACGTAGTCGGCAAAAGTCGTCTGCTCGATGGTATCGAAGACCATATCGACGCCGACGGCCTGTTTGGCCTCGACGTATGGATGAGCCACGGTGACAAGGTCACCAAACTGCCGGAAGACTTCCACATTCTGGCCAGTACCCCGAGCTGCCCGATTGCCGGTATGGCTGACGACGCTCGCGGTTACTACGGCGTGCAGTTCCACCCGGAAGTGACCCACACCAAGCAGGGCGGTCGCATCCTGTCGCGCTTCATCCTCGACATCTGCGGCTGTGAAGCACTGTGGACCCCGTCGAAGATTGCTGAAGACGCTATCGCTCAGGTTCGCGCCCAGGTAGGCACCGACAACGTCCTGCTGGGCCTGTCCGGCGGCGTTGACTCGTCTGTCGTTGCCGCGTTGCTGCACAAGGCCATCGGCGATCAACTGACCTGCGTATTCGTCGACAACGGCCTGCTGCGTCTGCATGAAGGCGAGCAAGTGATGGCCATGTTCGCCGAGAACATGGGCGTCAAGGTGATCCGCGCCAACGCCGAAGAGCAGTTCCTGAACAACCTGGAAGGCGAGAGCGATCCAGAGAAGAAGCGCAAGATCATCGGCCGCACCTTCATCGACGTGTTCGATGCCGAGTCCTGCAAGCTGGACAACATCAAGTACCTGGCGCAAGGCACCATCTACCCGGACGTGATCGAGTCGGCTGGCGCGAAAAGCGGCAAGGCCCACGTCATCAAGTCGCACCACAACGTGGGCGGCCTGCCGGAAGAAATGAACCTCAAGCTGGTCGAGCCACTGCGCGAACTGTTCAAGGACGAAGTCCGCCGCTTGGGCCTCGAACTCGGCCTGCCGTACGACATGGTCTACCGCCACCCATTCCCAGGCCCAGGCCTGGGTGTGCGCATCCTCGGCGAAGTGAAGAAGGAATACGCCGACCTACTGCGTCGTGCCGACCACATCTTCATCGAAGAACTGCGCAAGGCTGACTGGTATCACAAGGTCAGCCAAGCGTTCGTGGTATTCCAGCCGGTTAAATCGGTTGGCGTCGTCGGTGACGGCCGTCGCTACGCCTGGGTCGTCGCGCTGCGCGCTGTCGAAACCATCGACTTCATGACCGCTCGCTGGGCGCACCTGCCTTATGAGCTGCTGGAGACGGTGAGTGGCCGGATCATCAACGAAATCGAAGGGATTTCGCGGGTGACTTACGACGTGTCGAGCAAGCCGCCGGCTACTATTGAGTGGGAATGATCTGGCGTCCGGCATTGTCCGGCACGATCTAGCAAGAAATGCCCTGGAGCCCGCGTAACTGCGGGCTTTTGGCTTTTTGGGGTTGGTAAATTCTCGCAGCTTTGCGCATCGCCAAGCACCTTGTTCATGTAGCGTGACCTATCAACGGCCCCTCGCCACACGCCGCGCTGGCATTGGTCCGTTTAGCAATGCCAGAATGTCACTGGCTACCCGAACCAATGAATTCGGGTTCTTACGGCACGGATGCGTACAGGCGGTCATCACGCCTGTTTAAGGGATTTATGGTTTCCATCTATGTGTGTGGCGAGGACAAAACCCGGCAGATCAGTGGCTGGGATATAAAGCCAGATGGCAAGGGCGATTTCACCCTGACGTGCCACTACCCCTCTCAAAAAACTTATTCCCGCCCGCTGGGTGATTGCAGGGTCGTGCCTACCCTGGAATTGAAGGACATGCTTCTTCTGAGAAAAGGAAGCTCGGAATTCAATCCCGTCGATAGGGTGGAGATATACGGTGATAAACACGCCCTCGTTCAATACCCGGGAAAATCGAAAAAATACATTTTTAACATGGACAGTGTTGAGTTCTTTTCCCCGACCTCAATCACTGATGAGCCTGCATTCACTTATTTTCGCTCAGTGGCCACAGCCAGGGTCAGCAGCTGCCGCTGCCGGTGATAAAAAGGGAATGGTCGAAAATGTTGACCGCCAAATGGGGACTCTTTCGTTGTCTCCGGCCACGGCGCTGCATGCTTACTGCAAAGGGCAGCATGGAAAGCTGGAGTCGTCAGGCAATTTCATCTTTCCTTTCGGCCTCAACGAAAGTCAGCTCCAGGCGGTGGAGCAAGCGTTCCTTTCACAGATAAGCGTGATTGAAGGTCCTCCCGGCACTGGCAAGACGCAGACTATCCTGAACATCATTGCCAACATCCTTTTGCAGGGAAAAACAGTGGCGGTGGTGTCCAACAACAATTCCGCGGTCGAGAATGTTTATGAAAAGCTAGGGAAGATCTGAAGTA
>NZ_LJQT01000430.1:0-15721 GCF_001400515.1 Pseudomonas meliae
AAAACTGATACTCCCTCGCCGCGTCAACCCGATGAATCTGGTTGCTGTGGCCTTGCTGTCAACGCAAAGGCTGGCGCTGGACGATCAGGCCATGGAGCGTGTTCTCGACCTCTACCTGACGCTGCTGCGCGCCGTACCGTACTCACCGCACACCACATTGCCGGAAGGCGACGGGCGCTCNNGAGCACGTCAAAGGCATGGACCTGCTCGCCGCACAAAAAGATGCACTGGGCAAAATTCTGTACCTCAACGAACAGAATGCAGTCCTGATGACGTACTACCGCAACAACGTCCTGCACATCTTTGCCCTGCCCTCACTGCTGGCCAGCTTTTTCCAGAGCTCGTCGCGCATGAGCCGCGAACAGATCCTGCGCTACACGCGTGCGCTGTATCCATTCCTGCAATCGGAACTGTTCATTCGCTGGCCGCTGAGCGAGCTGGATGAGGTGGTCGATCAATGGCTGGCTGCGTTCGTCGAGCAAGGCTTGCTGCGCTTCAAAAAAGACGTCTACGTGCGTCCGGAGCCCAGCTCCCGTGAGTTCGTGCTGCTGACCCTGTTGTCACGGGCCATCGCGCAGACACTGCAGCGCTTCTACATGGCAATCGCCTTGCTACTCAACAGTGGACAGAACACGTTGAGCGCCGAGCAGCTGGAAGACCTGTGTACGGTCATGGCCCAGCGCCTGTCTATTCTGCATGGCCTTAATGCACCAGAGTTCTTCGACAAGAGTCTATTCAGGCACTTCATCCAGACCTTGCTGGACCTGGGCGTGCTGCGCAAGGACAGCGCCGGCAAGCTGAGCTATCACCCGATGCTGGGCGAACTGGCAGAAGGTGCGGCCAAGCGGGTGTTGCCGGCCGAAATCCGTCTGTCGATACGGCAAGTGGCGTTACACAGCAATGAAGAAGAGCAGGATGCGGGAAATGGTGAAGGGGTAGCGTAGGGCTTTTCCGCAATTAGCCGGGGATATTTAGGCACGTGTTTTATGCTCCCCGGCCGCTGCTAAGGTGTGGTTTGTACCCATGACTGGTACTCATCACACTCAATAAGGAAATTGAAATGTCCAGCGAACCCCTGGTACGTCTTCAGGGTGAAGTTTATTACCTGCCACGCCGCTCTCTGCCAACTGGCTGCAAGTTGATTGTCACCCTGAGTGACATCAACCTGGCTGACGCGCCAGCCACTGTCATTGACGCCAGCGAAACACAGATTACCCAGCAAGTGCCATTGCCGTTTGAACTGGGCTATACCGCAGGATCAGAGCGATCTGAAGATCAAGGTCATTCAAGTGAACGGTTGATTGTTCTTCGCTGCAAAGGCTTTCATCAACGGCGCGTTTTCAACGCGCCGTTGATGTTTTTGTTGTTGCACACCGCATCATTTCCATCGGCACTAAACAGCACTGTTTCTTTCAGGCTTCGGGTGGATACCGCAAGTTCCTGATACGCTTGATCCCGTACCCACTTCTCACAAGGACGCTCTCATGCCTCGCTTTTCGTTCACCTTCGCTGGTCTATGCGCCGGGCTGCTGCTGTCGGCCAACGTCTTCGCCCTGTCGCTGAACGACCTCTCGCAATCGGATGCGACCGGTGGTCTCAAAGACGCGCTGACCCAAGGCGCACAGGTCGCGGTCAAACAGCTCGGTGTTCCTGGCGGTTTCAGCAAGAATGAAGCGGTGCGTATCGAGCTGCCAGGCAAACTCGGTCAGGTCGCGAAAAAAATGAAAATGCTTGGCATGGGTGCTCAGGTCGATCAGCTGGAAACCAGCATGAACCAGGCCGCCGAAGCTGCAGTGCCTCAGGCTCAGGCGTTGTTGGTAGACGCCGTGAAAAAGATGAGCGTGACCGACGCCAAGGCCATTTTAAGCGGCGGGAAGGACTCGGCCACCCAGTACCTCAACAGCACCAGCCGCGAACAGATCCGCGCCAAATTCCTGCCTATCGTCAAGAAATCTACCGATCAAGTCGGTCTGGCACAGAAGTACAACGCATTCGCCGGCAAGGCGGCGGCATTTGGCGCGCTGGACAGCAAAAATGCCAACCTTGAAAGCTACGTGACCGAACAAGCGCTGAACGGGCTGTTCGAGATGATTGCAAAACAGGAAGAAAGTATTCGCGCCAACCCGGCGGCGGCCGCTACAGGCCTGGCGAAGAAGGTATTTGGCGCACTTTGAGTGCAGGGTTAGCGCCTGTATTCACGGGCGCATCTGCGTTTGATTCGGGCTCAGGCCGTCGACGCTACAGGCGCTATGCACCGCTATCGTCTGTGACTGCCTTAGGCTTCAAGGCCTTCTTCGGGTAGATGTCGTAGCGGCTGGATTTTCCATCCAGCGCATAACCTGGCTTTGGCCCGTCAATGCAGGGGGCCTTGCGCGGGCGTTTGACCACAACACGGTGGGTGGCAAGCACAAGAGCCGCTTCCAGCAATGCAGGCGCATCCATGTCATCGCCGACCAGAGGCCGGAACAGGCGCATTTCCTTTTTGACCAGAGCGGTTTTCTCCCGATGCGGGAACATCGGGTCGAGGTAAATGACCTGCGGCGGCTCCGCTGTCCAGCCACGAATGATTTCAATGGAGTTGCCGGTCAACAAATGCATCCGGGCAACGATCGCACCCACATCACGATCATCGCGTCCGCGCGCCAGACCGTCTTCCAGCAGTGCAGCAATAATCGGCTGACGCTCGATCAGGCTCAGCTCGCAACCAAGACTTGCCAGCACGAACGCATCCTTGCCCAAACCTGCCGTGGCATCCAGCACGCTGGGACGAACGCCTGGCTGAATACCGACGGCCTTGGCAATCATTTGCCCGGTGCCACCGCCAAACAGACGACGATGTGCCACTGCACCCTCGACAAAATCAACTCGCACAGCGCCAGGCGCATCGTCGCCCAACTGCTGCAATTGCAGGCCATCGTCGGTCGATTGCAACGCAAAATCAGCTTCCGCGTCGTTCAACGGCAAGCCTAGACGCTGCGCCCAATGCTCCGCCTGCTCCTGCCCTGCGACCGCGAGCGCTTCGACCCGGATACGACTGCCTGTTTGCTGCTCAATCATTACGCCCACACACTCAAAAATTGTTAATGATCGGCAAAGTCTGCCGATAACCAAGTATACGGCATTTTGCCAGACCCAAGGCCAGTACTGATCGCTATGTCAGAGATTGTTCAATCATCCATCGGCTATTTGTCGCACTCAGGCGACTTTAGCGTTCGCAACAGCCGCACACTGGGTGGTGTGACGCAGCTGTGGTCGGATGCATTTGCCCGAGCGATGGCGGATCAGGTCAGTGAAAGCACTCCCGTGCCGGTGCACCCGACGGCCGTTGAAGTGGATGTTGAAACAGGCGAACCGGTCGCTGGCGCAAAAACCCTGAGCACGATTGTCGAGCAACGTGCCTGCCCGGTCACCGACACCGAGGTCAAGCCACCTGAGCCGCTGTTCCTGCCGATTGCCGAGTTCGACCTTGACTTGCTGCCGCCGCCTGCCGAGCCCTTCAGCATGGCTGAGCTGATCGAACAACAACGCCATCTGGAATTCGAGAGCCACTGGGTACGCCCTACCGTTCTGAACCCGTACAGCGACAGCGTCAACCCGGGCCCCGGCCCTCAACCGCGCCCATTGCACCTGCCAATCGTCGAATTCGAATGGGAACTGGCCGACAAGCCTGCCCTGCCCCTGGATGAGCAGACCATTGCTGCCCAACAACGCCAGTTCGACTACGAGAACGGCTGGGCTCGCCCGCTGATCCTGCAGAATCTGCGGATGGCGGCATAAGCCCGAACGCTCTTGCCGGCAGCTTACAGGCTCGCTACCTACACACCGACCAGCGCCCCATGTCGACGTGAAAATGATCACGATGCGCCGCGTTGTACTCAGGCCCGAGCACCGTACTGAAGTTTTTGCAGGCGCCGTCACGTAACAGCCTCAGAAAACGCCCCTTGTCCCCTTCGTCGTCCCAATCCTTGAGAACCCCGATGCGCTGACCGTCTGCGAGGCGAAAACCTGCCATATCCAGTGCATTGGCGGTCGCGTGCTGACTGAGCCGGCCGTTGGCGCGGTTGTAGATGTTGCGGCAGGCAAAGCTGCCCAAGTGATCTATCCGCGCTACCCGCTGGCCGAAAACCGCTTGGGCAGCGGGCTGCAAGGTGTGGACATCGAACAGCGCATAGGCCATCGCCAATGGGCAACTGGCCAGGAAGCTGCTGCTCAGCGCCACGTCGCCGCCCTGAATGCGCAGGGTATTTTCCAGAGGGCAGCGAGCAGAAGGTTCACTGTCGGCCTGACGACTGAAACGCAGCCCGGACGTACTCAGCACCTGGTCGCACAGCGCAGGGGCGTTCTGCAGTCGTGACAGCTTGTAAGACGTCAGAAAGTTGGGCTCGGCCCGCACATCCAAAGGCGCCCAGGGGTTCCAGCGCGCAGGCACGTCGACCCAGCCTCGCCAGACTGCAAACGCCCCTATTGCACAGCTCAGCAGGAATATCAGCAGCACACGCATGCTCAGCCCATGCCCCAGACAACAGGGGTGAATTTGAAGAAGGGTTTGTAA
The DNA here is from genome assembly GCF_001400515.1 of Pseudomonas meliae. Taxonomy (NCBI): domain Bacteria; kingdom Pseudomonadati; phylum Pseudomonadota; class Gammaproteobacteria; order Pseudomonadales; family Pseudomonadaceae; genus Pseudomonas; species Pseudomonas meliae. The sequence continues at coordinate 4,553 of NZ_LJQT01000430.1, forward strand.
ATGGCAAGCAAACAGCGCAGTTGCGAATCCATAAGCGGGCTCTCCACAAGGTCGGGCTCTGTCAGCCCCCTCTGGAAGACCTCAGAGCAAGCCCAACTGTTCCACCTGAGGCCCACGATCCAGCTCGAACAATGCCGGCAAGCCAGGCAATCGCGCCGTCAGTTGCTGGTGAAAGCGCATGGCCTGCTCGGCCGCCCTGACGTTGTCCGGGGTGTGCAGGAAGACATAAGGCGTGCGCCCCTCTTCGATCCACACGGCAACCTTTTCCACCCACTGCACCAAAAACTGATCATTGGCCTCCAGGTCAGGACCGCCGATGAAACGGACCTGGGGAAACAGCGTCAGAGCAGCCGGACGCGGTGGCACCTTGGGCTTTTTCGATTGAGCGTGCAGCACGGCAGGATCAGTCGATACACAGCTGAACAATGCCCGGGAGTCGAGACAGATGCGCTCAATGCCTCGATCCAGCAGCAGACGATTGAGCATGCGTTCTTCGTCACCTTTCATGAAAAAGGCCATGTTGCGCACTTCCACAGCCAAAGGCACATTGAGTTCATCGAGGAACCCGACCAACTCGGCAAGGCGCTGCGGTGTGAAGCTGGCGGGCAACTGAAGCCAGAATGGCGCAATCCGCTCATCCAACGGCGCGAGCAGACGAATGAATTCCTCGGCGGCGCCCACCTGATCACGCAGGTCGCCGTTGTGGCTGATGTCTTTGTGAAATTTCGCAGTGAAACGAAAATCGGCAGGCATTATTTCCGCCCAGCGTTGCACCGTTGTGGCAGCGGGACGGGCATAGAATGTGGTGTTGCCTTCGACAGCGTTGAATACCTGAGTGTAGAGATTCAGGAAATCATTGGGGCGGGCGTCTTCCGGGTACAACGAGTCTCGCCAGGCGTTTTCACTCCATGACGGACAACCGAGGTAGTAAGGCAGGCGAGACACAGTCAAACGTGAAGATCGAGCCCCGATACTTCAAGGTCCCAATCGACAAAGCTGGCGGTGGTCAGGTAGCTGGCCAGTGCGTGAGCGACACGAGAGCTCATGGAGCGCGGGAAAATGATGTCTTGCGGACGCGCAGGCACATTGGCGGTGCTGCCTATCGGTGAATCACCCGCATCGCGACGAGCCTGCGCAGGAGGCGGCGGCAACTCGGCATCAACTACGACTTCCTCGAAAGAGCCTTCAACGGTCGAAGGCGTTTTCTGCGGCTTGCGCTTGATGGGGTAAGAGCGTGATGAGGTTCCGTCTATGCGCATCGATTATATACTCGGCGTCGATAGTGGCAATTTAGCGTTACTGCCTTGTAGTTCGCAAATTGCTTAACGATAATTAGACCACACATATTGCAAATTGTTTTCGCCAAATGAGATTAAAGACCATTCAGACGATAAACGGTAGCTGGCGAATTGATATTTTTCCAGCTATAGACGGAATAGCATGACTTGGACAGGCACGACAGCAGAACACTGTGGCGTGCCCTGAAGCCAATCACATCAACGCGCTTTGGGCGTTGCAACCTTGTCCCGCAGGTAGACAGGTTGGGCGTCGTCGGCCGGCAGCGCTTCACCACGCGTCCAAGCGAAGGACGCCAGCGTCAACAAGTCCTGCGCATGGGGCAGCATGCCTGCGTCATGCCCGGCAAGACTCACCGGAATGCGCTCGGCATAGCCCCAGCCGGTACCGGCACCAAACCATTGTCCACTGGCGTGCGCAGGTAGCGTTGCCAATTCGGGTGCCATGACCGCCTCGTTGCCGAGCAGACGCATCTCCCCGGCCACCTCGTGATAGCAACCCCAATACACCTCATCCATGCGCGCATCAATGGCCGATGCCACCTGAGACACGCCATGCTCACGAAAGGCACGCTGGGCCAGCACGGCAAGATTGGAAACAGGCAATACCGGGCGCTCCAGCGCGAACGCCAGGCCTTGCACGACGCCAATGGCAATGCGCACGCCGGTGAAAGCGCCAGGGCCGCGCCCGAACGCGATGGCATCCAGAGCCGACATCGCAATGCCCGCCTCGGCCATCAGGCTTTTGATCATGGGCAGCAGCCGCTGGGCATGCAGGCGCGGGATCACCTCGTAGTGGCTCAGCACTTTGCCATCGTGCAGCAAAGCGACCGAGCAGGCTTCAGTGGCGGTGTCCAGGGCCAGCAAGGTGGTCATCGGTGTTTCCGTCATGGTCAGGGTGAAAAAGTGCAGCAGTATAAATGACAAATGGCCCGCAAGCGGGCCATTTATTGTTCAGACTGAAAGTCTTACTTCAGGGCTTCCAGTACTTTTGCAGTGATCTCTTCAACCGAGCCGACGCCAGGAATATGGCTGCACTTGGGCTTGCCATCCTTCGCTTCCAGCTTGCTGTAGAACTCGACCAGCGGCTTGGTCTGGGCATGGTAGACCGACAGGCGATGGCGCACGGTCTCTTCGACGTCGTCCTTGCGCTGCAGCAGCGGTTCGCCAGTCACATCATCGATACCCTCGACTTTCGGCGGGTTGAAGATGGTGTGATAGATGCGACCAGAGCCTTCGTGAACCCGGCGGCCCGACATGCGCTTGACGATTTCTTCGTCATCAACGGCGATTTCCAGCACGTGATCGATTTCCAGACCTGCTTTCAACAGGGCTTCGGCCTGAGGAATGGTGCGCGGGAAGCCGTCGAACAGAACGCCGTTCGCACAATCCGGCTGGGCCAGACGATCCTTGATCAGACCAATGATCAGGTCATCGGAAACCAGACCACCCGAGTCCATGACGCTCTTGGCCTTCAGGCCAAGCTCGGTTTCAGCCTTGACTGCAGCGCGCAGCATGTCGCCTGTCGAAACCTGCGGGATGCCGAACTTTTCAGTGATGAATTTTGCCTGAGTACCTTTACCGGCCCCGGGAGCTCCTAGCAGAATCACGCGCATCGTCATGCTCCTCAAAATTTTTATAGTGAAATCAACGGATTCGCCTCGGGGGCCAATCTAAAAATAATCAGGCCAACAGGCCGAAAGGCTGATCAAGATACACAGCCGACCGAGGCCGCACAAGCCGCCAAAAGTCGCATTAACCGCGTGCGCACCGGCTTGCGCGCCCCGATTGTCGAGCGGCGTGATCTGTATCAACGTTTCCGGCAGGCCAGCCCGCAAACCCGGCATTGCCAATGCCCNNNNGGGCCAAAACGGCCCGGCAATTAAAGTAATGCGCGTGTTCAACCAGTGTTACGCAGACCGGCAGCGATCCCGGCTACAGACACCAGCAGCGCCAGTTCCAGAGGGCTGTCCAGACTGGCTTCGCGACTGCGGGAGCGGGACAGCAGCTCGGCCTGGAGCAAATGCAACGGGTCGAGATAGGTGTTGCGCAGACTGATGAATTCCAGCGTTTCAGGGCTGTGTGCCAGCAGTTGCTTCTGCCCGGTCAGCCCCAGAACCACATTGCACGCCTGCGACAATAGGTCGCGTAAATGTGCGCCTAAATGTTGCAGCTCAGCACTGACCAGACGCTCGTCATAGAGTCGGGCAATGTCCGAATCGGCTTTGGCGAGGACCATTTCCAGCATGTCGATGCGGGTTCTGAAGAACGGCCACTGTTCGCGCATCTGCGCCAGCACCGTACCCTCGCCGCGCTCCAGAGCCTTGCTCAGCGCAGCTTCCCAACCCAGCCAGGCGGGCAACATCAGACGCGTCTGCGTCCAGGCGAAGATCCACGGAATGGCGCGCAGGCTTTCCACGCCACCTTCGCGGCGCTTGGCCGGGCGACTGCCGAGTGGCAGGCGTCCCAGTTCCTGCTCGGGCGTTGCCTGACGGAAATACTCGACGAACTCAGGGTTCTCGCGCACTACCGCGCGATAGGCGCTGACCCCGTCAGCGGCCATCTGGTCCATCATCGTCCGCCACGCCGGTTGCGGAGGCGGTGGCGGTGGCGGGAGAAGGGTCGCCTCCAGCACCGCTGCCAGATAGAGATTGAGGTTCTGTTCGGCGATGTCCGGCAGGCCGAATTTGAAACGAATCATTTCCCCTTGCTCGGTGGTCCGGAAGCGCCCGGCTACCGAACCTGGCGGCTGCGACAGAATCGCCGCATGCGCGGGGCCACCACCACGACCAACCGTACCGCCGCGACCGTGGAACAGCAGCAATTCGACCTGCTGCTCGCGACAGATCTCCACCAGCTTTTCCTGCGCGCGGTACTGGGCCCAGGCCGCCGCCGTAGTGCCCGCGTCCTTGGCCGAGTCGGAATAACCGATCATGACCTGCTGCGGGCCGTGCAGACGCGAACGATAGCCCGGCAAGCCGAGCAGCGTCTCGATCACCGGCCCGGCGTTATCGAGGTCAGCCAGGGTCTCGAACAACGGCACTACACGCATCGGCCGCTGCAGCCCGGATTCCTTGAGCAGCAACTGCACGGCCAGCACGTCGGATGCCGAACCTGCCATCGAAATGACGTAAGAGCCCAGCGACGCTGCCGGAGCTGCTGCCACTACCCTGCAGGTTGCCAGCACTTCTGCGGTGTCGGCTGCCGGTTTGAAGTAGCTTGGCAGCAACGGCCTGCGGTTGTTCAGTTCGCGCAACAGAAAGTCGATGCGGGTCTGCTCGTCCCACTCTTCGTAGCGACCCAACCCCAGATAATCGGTAATTTCAGTCATCGCCGCACAGTGGCGACTGGAGTCCTGGCGGACATCCAGACGCACCAGAAACAGGCCGAACGTGACGGCACGGCGCAGGCAATCCAGAAGCGGCCCGTCGGCAATCACGCCCATGCCGCACTCATGCAGCGACTGGAAGCACAGCAGCAGCGGGTCCAGCAGCTCGCGGTTGTCTCGCAGCACCGCTTCAGGCGCAGGCAAGGTCTCGCTCAATGAGGCGTTGGCCCAATTGCGCGTCGCGCGCAGGCGCTCACGCAGACGCTTGAGTTCTGCCCGATAAGGCTCGGCACTGTCACCGACGCTGGCCCGCAAGGCGTCGCTGGCCTGTTGCATCGACAGCTCTGCGGCCAGGTTATCCACATCACGCAGATACAGGTCAGCCGCCATCCAGCGCGCCAGCAACAACACTTCACGGGTAACTTTGGCCGTGACGTTCGGGTTGCCGTCACGGTCTCCGCCCATCCAGGAGGCAAAGCGGATCGGCGCGGCTTCCAGCGGCAAATGCAAGCCGGTCGCTGCGTGCAGTGCATGGTCAGCCTTGCGCAGGTAGTTCGGAATGGCGTGCCAGAGGGAGTGCTCGATAACCGCAAAACCCCATTTGGCCTCATCAACCGGCGTGGGACGGATACGCCGTATCTCTTCGGTATGCCAGGCCTCGGCGATCAGACGCTGCAAGCGCGAGGTAATCTGTGCGCGCTCGGTGCTGTTGAGGTCGCGATGATCGAGCGCGGCCAACTGCGCAGCGATGGCGTCGTATTTCTGAATGAGCGTACGGCGCGCAACTTCGGTGGGGTGAGCCGTCAACACCAGCTCGATTTCCAGCTTGCTCAGTTGGCGCGCCAAGGCATCAGGCGTGTGACCTTCCGTTTTCAGGCGGTCAAGCAGCTCGGGCAACACCCGCGACTCAAAGGGCAGAGGCTGGGTATCGTCACGGCGATACATGAGCTGATACTGCTCGGCAATATTGTCCAGGTTGAGAAACTGGTTGAACGCACGGGCCACAGGCAGGAGTTCGTCATCACCCAACCCGTCGACACTGGCGCTGAGTTGCTCGGCACCTTCTGCAGAACCGCGCCTGCCCGCCTTGGCGCCTTTGCGAATACGTTCGATCTTGTCGAGGAATTCAGCGCCTCGCTGCTCACGAATCGTGTTACCCAACAGCTCACCCAGCAGGTGAACGTCTTCGCGCAGACGCGCATCGATATCGGCCATCGTTCCTCTCCCGTTTTTTGTCTGGGCTCAGTTGCGTACCCGCAAAACAGCGCGGGCGTACGTGAATTCGAATCCGCATTGCCAACAGTGCACCAAAAGCCTGCAATTGGACAAATGGTTCAACAAAAAGCCGCGCCTCAACGCCTGATTAATCCTGCAGCGACGTCCGTTCACATGCTGATCAACATGCTGACCGCTTCCTGAAGCCCCCTGAAAATTCCTGACCACACAGTAGATATTTATCTGAACTATTCAAAAACAGCGCAGGTCGGAGCCTTTAACCATTACAGGAAAGCCCGAAAGGCAGCAGGCGGTTGTACGACCTCATGCCCGGACTTGATGCAACAACTGTCATGGATAACCACGTTCGGAGTCAGACAATGGAGTTGATCACCATGAACACCTTAACTGCCAAAACCAAGTTCAAAGGCCTGCGCGGTCTCAAGCTGGCTGCGCTGGCGCTCGGTAGCACCTTTATCCTCGCGGGTTGCGCAGGTAACCCGCCATCTGAGCAATATGCAGTCTCGCAATCGGCCGTCAACAGCGCCGTCAGCGCTGGCGGTACCGAATTCGCAGCGGTGGAAATGAAGTCGGCTCAGGACAAGCTCAAAGAAGCTGATCTGGCCATGCAGGATCACAAGTACGACGAAGCTCGCCGCCTGGCTGAACAAGCCGAGTGGGACGCTCGTGTAGCAGAACGCAAATCTCAGGCCGCCAAAGCTGCCAAGGCTGTGCAGGATGCTCGTCAGGGCGTCAACGAACTCCGTGAAGAAGGCCTGCGTCAGGTGCAGTGATTGCCCTGAACCCTTTCTGTTTTCATGAATTCGTAACTGATTAAAGGACGACCCTATTATGCGTAAACAATTGATGATCCCCGCTCTGCTGGCCATGAGTGTTGCCCTGGCAGCCTGTGCAACCAAGCCTAACCCTAATCTGGAACAGGCCCGCAGCAACTTCACCGCGCTGCAGACCAACCCGGAAGCTACCAAAGTCGCGGCGCTTGAAACCAAAGACGCCAGCGAATGGCTGGCCAAGGCAGAACAGGCTTTCCGTAACGATGATGACGTCAAGAAAGTTGACCAACTGTCTTATCTGACCAACCAGCGCGTAGAGCTGGCCAAGCAGACCATCGCCCTGCGCACCTCCGAAGCTGCTCTGCAGAATGCTTCTGCCGACCGCGCCAAGGCACGCCTGGAAGCTCGTGATGCTCAGATCGCTGCGCTGAAGAACAGCCTGAACGCCAAGCAGACCGAACGCGGTACGCTGGTGACTTTCGGTGACGTGCTGTTCGACTACAACAAGGCCGATCTGAAGCCGACCGCTCAAGGCGACATCGGCAAGCTGGCTGCTTTCCTTCAGGAAAACCCTGATCGCAAAGTGATCGTTGAAGGCTACACCGACAGCACAGGTTCTGCTTCCTACAACCAGTCGCTGTCCGAGCGCCGCGCCAATTCGGTTCGCATGGCACTGGTACGCATGGGTGTAGATCCAGCGCGCGTTGTGACTATGGGCTACGGCAAGGAATATCCGGTTGCTGACAACACCAGCAACTCGGGCCGTGCCATGAACCGTCGTGTGGAAGTTACTATCTCCAACGACAACCAGCCTGTTGCACCGCGCTCGTCGATGAAATAAGCGACCGAGCCGCTGCACTCAAGCCCCGCCTGCGCATACAGGGGGGGGCTTTTTAATGCCGAAAATTATCGCCGTCTTTATTGCTGTGGCGTCTGCTGGCCGACGCACCGCACCGCTTGCCTGTGGTCATCGATCAACACGCCCGACAAGCCCTTTCGCGACGTGTCGAACAGGACCAGCACGCCATCAACGCATTGCGCCACCTCGACCGCTGGCGTCGCGGCGATCTTGTAGTCCTCGCCAGGCACGGTCTTGAGCAGGGTAAACTCACTGAGCAATAGCGCATCTTCAGGCTTCGCAAAATGCAGATAGCCGTAAAACCACAGGCAGCCGACGGTGCCGATAACTGCACCGACAGCGCTGAGGATCATGCCGTTGGGGTTACGCTCGCGACTCATGGCGCTGGCGGCGTAGCTGGGGTCGGGTAGTCGGGCACTTGCGCAAGGCGACGCAGGCCATTGAAATGCGTCGGGTCGTCCAGATAGCGCAGCATCACCTGACGCCAGAGAGGGTCTGCGAACGTCTGTACGTGCTCGCCACGGGTCAGTTGCAATACGCGCGGTGGAGGCGCTGCCTTGTACAGCTCGATACCGTTGGCGAGCGGCACCAGTGTGTCGTCCATGCTGTGAAAGATCAGCATCGGTGTGCCGGCCAATCGTGGCAGGCCGTTGACGGCACTGTCGGCCTCCGGGATCAGCCAGGACAAGGGCGTCTTCAATGGCCAGGTCAGCCACGACTTGCTCAGCGAGTTTCGCGCGACGCTGCGGTAGCTGGCCGGCACGCTGTCCAGCACCAACGCCTTGAGCCGCGAGCGCTCCTGCGGATGTTCTGACAAGTAGTGCACCGCCAGCGCTCCACCAATGCTTTGCCCCAGAACCACAAGGGGTTTGCCTTGCACTTGCGGTGCAGTGTTCAACCAGTCGAAAGCGGCCTGAACATCCTGATAGACCGCCGGCAGGCTCGGTTCGCCCTGCGACTCGCCATAGCCACGGTAATCCAGCATCAGCACCTGATAACCCTGCTCGGGCAACCACCAGACGCCACCAAGGTGCCAGGACAGATTGCCGCCGTTGCCATGCAGATGCAGCACCGTACCCTTGACCGGCACACCCTCTTTCGCGGGCAGCCACCAGCCATGCAGGCGTGTACCATCGGCGGCGGTGAGGTTCACGTCCTGATACTGTAAACGAGCCTTGTCTGGTGTGAACGGAACACCTTGCTCGGGATAGAACAACATCGAACTGCAACCGGTGAGCGCAAGGATCAGGGTGAAGATGCCGAGCAGTTTCAAATGGGGTTTCCTTGTTGTTTTCATCGCCACATCACTGCCGTGCTGGCGCAGAGCAATGGCACGATAGTTACAAGATTATCGTTCCTCAGGCTCCAGCGTGGGAATGCCGTTCTGGACGCTCTGCGTCCGATCCTGACTGTGCAGCGCGGCGCAGATTTGAGACGCCGAGCGTCACCCACTGCGTGCCAACGCGAAGCATTGGCACGATAGTCAGTTCGGCCTACAAAATATTCGAGTAGTCCGCTTCGATACGGTCCAGGCTCAGGTGTTTGAGGAAGTTGGAGAAGCACATCCAGGCCGACAGCGCGTTCATGTCACGGAACTGCTCAGGCAGGTATTTGGGTGCCACTACCAGTCCTTCATCTACCAGTTGGCGCAAGGTAAGCATGTCTTCCAGCGTGGTCTTGCCGCAGAACAGCAGCGGCACCTGTTCAAGCTTGCCCTTGCGCACGGCCAGCTGAATGTAGTTGTAGACCATGATGAAACCCTTCAGATAGGTCTTTAGTGAACGGCAAGCCGTTGGGCACCGAGCCGCGGAACACGCGACTCGCGTTGCCGTAGCTCTCCGACATGCCGAAGCCCTGCTCGCGGTAGAACTCGAATACCTGCAGAAAATCAGCGCCCTGCTCGGCCATGTGAATGGCACGGGTGCGATTGGTCAGCTTGCGCAAACGGCTGGGGTAGGAGGCAAAGGCGATGACTTCCATGAGAATCGCCAGGCCTTCCTGAGTCACCGTCGATGAAGGCGGACCTTTGGACAGGAACGTACAGATCGGCTGGTTTTGCCCGTTCAACGTGGTGCCGACGTGTACCAGCCCTTCGTGAACCTCCAGCGCCCGTACATCACGCTCATTGAACATCGCGTCGGTGCGGATTTTGATGTAGTCGGCACCGGCAGCCGCATCAGCGACGATACCGTCGGACTCGAAAACCCGGATGGTCTCCTCGGCCTCACCGAACACACGGTTCAAACGCGATTGCAGCAGCGAGACAGCGTCCTTGGCCGTGAGCGTTTTCGGCTCGTCCTTCAGGTCGCCGCGTCCGGCAATGTTGTTCAGGTAATCCGAGAGCATCAGGCCCAGATCGGCCAGCGTCGGGTCACCGGCGTGAAAGGCATCGGACGCAGCGCCATACAGCTCCTGCGAAATCAGGCCGAAGTCGGACGTACCGCGGGCCTCGAGCATACGCACCACCATGCGGTACTCACGGCACATGCGGCGCATGATCTGCCCGACCGGGTTGAACTGCCCGAGTTGACGCGTTACATCCCGCTCGATGTTCTGAAACTCTTGCTTCAAGGCGACCGAATCAAAGCCCAGCGGACGGTTTTCGTAATAGGCACGGTCCACGGCAGGAAACGCCTTGCCCTTGGCGGCCAGAAAGTCCTTGCGAACTGTCTCATCCCATTTAACTGCATCCAGAATGCGGATCGGCGTCTGTGCAACGACGATCCGATCCGATAACGCACGAATAGTCTGTTGATACTCGTCCACCGGTACTCCTTGGCTGGCTGTTTCGCTACTGCTCGGCGGCATGAGAACACGCCACCGCTGGAAAATATCGAAATTGGCAGGGTCGTCAAGCCGTCTGAACCGCCGACCCAGAGCACGTCGAACGAAGTATAGTCACCCTCGAACCGGCTGCGGCGTTCCCAAAACCAGACGCATCTGCCGGGTCAGAATACAGAGCATTTCTTCGTCCGCCTGACGCTGTGGGCCATGCAGCAGGCCTTGATACTCAATGCGCCGGATTAGCCCCGTCAATACCTGAGCGTCCTGATACGGCTGCAACGAACCAATCACCTGAAAGAACTGACAACTGCCCTGCAGCAGAATTTCCTGATGGGCCATCACCAGCGGGGTCAGACGCGGGTTGATCAGCGCTTCGTGGTAGAACGCCTGTTCGGCAATCAGGTAGTCGCGCCGGGTCAGCAATTGATGCCGGATATGCTCCATCACCATACGCGCAATATCGTCAGCCAGCCGAAAACGGTCGGTCGGGCTGCCCGAACTGCGGCTCATCATCTCACGCAGAATACCTTCAGTGTTCTGCCAAAGCCGCGCCAGGTAATCGGCACTGCGCTGTACATACTGGGCAAAGGCATCGGTGAGCAGGTCATTGATGTCCTTGAAGTAATAGGTGGTTGCCGACAGCGGTACGCTGGCCTCAGCGGCCACTGCGCGATGACGTACAGCGCGCACGCCGTCGCGCACCACGATACGCATGGCCGCATCGAGAATGACCTGTCTGCGTTGTTCACTGCCTTCGCGGGCCGCCTTGCGGCCTTGATACTTGACACTTTTGGCCACCGCGCTCGCTACTCCGGCGGCCCCTTCTCTGGCAATCGTCACGACAGCTTCCTTTTTGAATCGTCCTGAAAAACACCTAAAAAAAAGCCGCCCATT
>NZ_LJQT01000430.1:15729-52217 GCF_001400515.1 Pseudomonas meliae
CATTGAAGGCGGCTGTTTTTTCATTGATTACGCTTGCGGGCGCATGTGCGGGAACAGAATGACATCGCGGATCGAAGGCGAGTCGGTGAGCAGCATCACCAACCGATCGATGCCGATCCCTTCACCCGCAGTGGGCGGCATGCCGTATTCCAACGCACGCACAAAATCGGCGTCGTAGTGCATGGCTTCGTCGTCACCGGCATCCTTGTCGGCTACCTGAGCCTGGAAACGTTCGGCCTGATCTTCGGCGTCGTTGAGCTCGGAATAGGCGTTGGCGATTTCACGGCCGCCGATGAACAACTCGAAACGGTCGGTTACGCTCGGGTTTTCGTCGTTGCGACGAGCCAGCGGAGAGACTTCGAACGGGTACTGAGTGATGAAGTGCGGCTGTTCCAGCTTGTGCTCGACCAGCTCTTCGAAAATCATCACCTGCAATTTGCCCAGGCCTTCGAAGCCGAGCACCTTGGCACCGGCCTTTTTGGCAATGGCACGTGCCTTGTCGACGTCCTGCAGATCGGCAGCGGTCAGATCCGGGTTGTACTTGAGGATCGAGTCGAACACCGACAGGCGCACAAACGGTTCGCCGAAGTGGAACACCTTGTCGCCGTAAGGCACGTCGGTGGTGCCCAGAACCAGTTGAGCCAGTTCACGGAACAGCTCCTCGGTCAGGTCCATGTTGTCTTCGTAATCAGCGTAGGCCTGGTAGAACTCGAGCATGGTGAACTCGGGGTTGTGCCGGGTCGAAACGCCCTCGTTACGGAAGTTGCGGTTGATCTCGAAGACTTTCTCGAAACCACCGACCACCAGACGCTTGAGGTACAGCTCCGGCGCAATGCGCAGGAACATTTCCATGTCCAGCGCGTTGTGGTGGGTTTCGAACGGCTTGGCTGCCGCACCGCCGGGAATGGTCTGCAGCATCGGCGTTTCGACTTCAAGGAAGTCGCGCTTCATCAGGAAGCTGCGAATGTGAGCGATAACCTGCGAGCGCACACGGAAGGTCTCGCGCACGTCTTCGTTGACGATCAGGTCGACGTAACGCTGGCGATAGCGCTGCTCGGTGTCGGTCAGGCCATGGTGCTTGTCGGGCAGCGGACGCAGCGACTTGGTCAGCAGGCGAACGGTGGTCATCTCGACGTACAGGTCGCCCTTGCCGGAGCGTGCCAGGGTGCCTTCGGCAGCAATGATGTCGCCCAGGTCCCAGGTTTTCACTTCAGCCAGGGTTTCTTCAGGCAGGGTCTTGCGGTTGACATAGACCTGGATGCGCCCGGTCATGTCCTGGATCACCATGAACGAGCCACGGTTGAGCATGATGCGACCGGCTACCTTGACCGGAATCGCTGCCTCTGCCAGTTCTTCCTTGGTCTTGTCGACGTACTGTTTCTGCAGGTCGTTGCAGTAGCTGTCGCGGCGGAAGTCGTTGGGGAAGGCCTGACCCTTGGCACGGCCTGCAGCAAGCTTTTCCTTGCGCAGGGCGATCAGGGTGTTTTCTTCCTGTTGCAGGGCTTGCGGGTCGAGTTGTTGGTCGCTCATGTCTTTAAATATTCCATCACAGGTTCGCCCTCGTCTTGCGACGAGGGGCTTGAGGTGTCGGCTGACGGTTTACAGCCCTTGCTTGAGGCTCGCGATCAGGTATTCGTCGATATCGCCATCAAGCACCTTGTCGCAGTCGCTGCGTTCGATATTGGTCCGCAGGTCCTTGATACGCGAGGCGTCAAGTACATAGGAGCGAATCTGATGACCCCAGCCGATATCGGACTTGGTGTCTTCGAGCGCCTGGGACGCTGCATTGCGCTTCTGCACTTCCTGCTCATACAAACGGGCCCGCAGCATTTTCATGGCGGTGTCCTTGTTCGCATGCTGGGAACGTTCGTTCTGGCAACTGACCACGGTGTTGGTCGGGACGTGGGTGATACGTACCGCCGAGTCTGTGGTGTTTACGTGCTGACCACCGGCCCCGGAGGAGCGGTAGGTATCGATGCGCAGGTCCGACGGGTTGATGTCGATTTCGATGTTGTCATCGATTTCCGGCGAAACGAACACGGCCGAGAACGAGGTGTGGCGACGGTTGCCGGAGTCGAACGGGCTCTTGCGCACCAGACGGTGAACGCCGATCTCGGTACGCAGCCAGCCAAAGGCGTATTCACCCTTGATGTGCACGGTAGCGCCCTTGATACCAGCGACTTCACCGGCAGACAGTTCCATGATGGTGGCGTCGAAACCGCGCTTGTCAGCCCAGCGCAGGTACATGCGCAACAGGATGTTGGCCCAGTCCTGCGCTTCGGTGCCGCCGGAACCGGCCTGGATGTCCAGGTAAGCGTTGTTGGGGTCCATCTCGCCACTGAACATGCGGCGGAACTCGAGTTTTTCCAGCGATTCGCGCAGGCGCTCGACTTCTGCAGCGACGTCATCGACGGCGGCCTGGTCTTCTTCTTCGGCAGACATCAGCAACAGGTCTTTGGCATCGGCCAGACCCGAGGACATTTCGTCCAGGGTTTCTACGATCTGCGCCAGCAGGGAGCGCTCGCGCCCCAGTTCCTGGGCGTAGGCCGGGTTGTTCCAGACGTTTGGATCTTCGAGCTCGCGGTTGACTTCGGTCAGACGATCATGTTTGTGATCGTAGTCAAAGATACCCCCGAATGGTTTCGGAGCGCTCGGACAAATCCTTGATGCTGTTTAGGATCGGGTTGATTTCCATGGTAGGCAGCACTCGCAGGCGAAATTTTCAAAGCCGACGAGTATACCCCAGGCAAGGCCACGAAAGCAGCCCGTCGAGCAGGCGTTGTGAGGCCTATTTTACCGGTCACTGGCGGCGTCAGCCTGCCGCAACCTGATTGCGTCCGTTGTTCTTGGCCAGATAAAGCCCCTTGTCGGCATCCAGAATCAGCTGACGGCTGTGCATCCCGACCTGCGGCGTCACGGTAGCGACGCCAATACTCACAGTAAGGCTGGAACCCGACGTTGGAGCGATATGCGGGATATTCATGCCTGACACGCTCTGGCGCAGTTTTTCAGCCAGCAGACGCGCCCCGCCCGGAGAGGTATTGGGCAGGACCATGGCAAACTCCTCGCCGCCGTAGCGCGCGGGCAAGTCGGACGGGCGACTGCAACTGTTGCGGATGGCTTTCGCCACCTGACGCAGGGCCTCGTCGCCCTCCAGGTGCCCGAAGTTGTCGTTGTAAGCCTTGAAGTAGTCGACATCGATCATCAGCAGCGACAACTGCGCCTGATCGCGAATGGCACGCCGCCACTCCAGCTCGAGGTACTCATCGAAATGGCGGCGATTGGACAGCCCCGTCAGGCCATCGGAGTTCATAAGGCGTTGCAGCACCAGGTTGGTGTCAAGCAACTGTTGCTGGCTGACCCGCAGGGCACGATAGGCTTCGTCACGCTGCAACAGTGTCATATAGGAGCGCGAGTGGTAGCGAATGCGCGCCACCAGTTCGATGTTGTCCGGCAGTTTGACCAGATAATCGTTGGCCCCGGCCGAGAACGCGGCGCTCTTGATCAGCGGGTCTTCCTTGGTGGACAACACGATGATCGGGATATCGCGGGTCAACGGGTTGCTGCGGTACTCGCGAACCAGCGTCAGACCGTCGAGGCCCGGCATGACCAGATCCTGAAGAATCACGGTCGGTTTGATCTGCACGGCCTGGGCAATTGCCTGATGCGGGTCGGCGCAAAAGTGGAAGTCGATCGATTCGTGGCCAGCCAGCCCACGCCGGACAGCCTCGCCAATCATGGCCTGATCATCAACCAGAAGCACCATGGCGGTGTTCTCATCCGGGGTCTTGATCTCATCCGTCTGCAGGTCATGCATAGTGTTTCTCCTGATCGCCGACCACAGGTGAATGCACCTGAGCAGTCATTGAGTAAATACCTCGACCAAGCGAGGGGCAATGGCGGGCAGCGGACGTATCTCAACAGCAGCATCAATGGCTGCAGCCGCTTTGGGCATGCCATACACAGCAGAACTTGCCTGATCCTGGGCGATGGTCAGAAAACCTCGCTCCCGCATTGCCTTGAGTCCCTGCGCACCATCGCGCCCCATGCCGGTCAGTAGAACGCCGACTGCCTCACCACTCCAATAACGGGTTACGCTCTCGAAAAACACATCGATCGAGGGCCTGTAGACTTCATTCACAGGCTCTGCGGTATACGCCAGCGTACCGTCCTTGAGCAAACGAATATGATGATTGGTTCCGGCCAGCAGCACCACCCCTGGCTGCGGCGTTTCGCCTTCCGTTGCCAACCGCACGGGCAGGCCGGAAGCGGAACTCAACCACTCCGCCATACCGGCCGCGAATACCTGATCAACATGCTGCACAAGGACGATCGCTGCCGGAAAGCTCACCGGAAGCCCCTTCAGGAGGATCTCCAGCGCCGCGGGCCCGCCCGCCGAGGAGCCGATGGCAACGAGCCTGTCGCGCCTCGCCGGCTCCGATCTCGGCGCAGCCACCACATGTTCGCGGCCGACACGCTGACCGATCAGCCAGTCGATATTGAGTATCTTGCGCAGCAGGGGTGCCGCCGCCTCTTTGGGGTTAGGACCGCCGATGGCAGGCGTATCCACCACATCCAGCGCACCATGCCCCATCGCTTCGAATACGCGGCGCATGTTCTGCTCGCGGTCGACGGTCACGATGACAATAGCGCAGGGTGTTTCGGCCATGATCCGACGGGTGGCCTCTACGCCATCCATCACCGGCATGATCAGGTCCATCAGGATCAGGTCCGGGGTCTGCTCGACGCAGCGCTGCACGGCATCGGCACCATTGGACGCGACCCATATGATCTGGTGCGCGGGCTCGAAGGCCAGCGCGCGACGCAGGGCTTCGATGGCCATGGGCATGTCGTTGACGATGGCAATCTTCATCCTTGCGCGTCTCCTATCAATTCGACAACAGCGTCGAGCAAGGCATCATCGTGGAAACTGGCTTTGGCCAGGTAGTAATCCGCTCCGGCGTCCAGGCCGCGGCGTCGGTCTTCTTCACGATCCTTGTAGGAAACAACCATGACCGGCAATGACTGCAAACGGGTATCACGGCGCAGCAACGTCACCAGTTCTATACCGTCCATGCGCGGCATGTCGATGTCGGTGATGAGCAGGTCGAAGTCACCGGCACGCAGGGCATTCCAGCCGTCCATCCCGTCCACGGCAACCGATACTTCGTAACCGCGACCGACCAGCAGCTTGCGTTCCAGCTCGCGAACAGTCAAAGAGTCATCGACCACGAGAACCCGTTTACGCGATACATGGTCGACCTGACGGTTGCGCCGGTCAATACGCTCCAGGCGTCCGGTATTCAGGAGTTTTTCCACCGAGCGCAGCATGTCTTCTACATCAACGATCAACACCACCGAACCGTCATCGAGCAAGGCCCCCGCCGAAACGTCCTGAACCTTGCCCAGCCGCGCGTCGAGCGGCATCACCACCAGCGTACGCTCACCGATGAAGCGTTCGACGGCTACGCCATAAACTGCATCACGCTCGCGAATAACCACAACCTTGAGCGCTTCGCCGGCATTCTGGGCGGGCGGCCGATTCAATAACTGACTGGCCGATACCAGACCGACATGGCGCTCTTCATCCCAGAAGTGCTGACGCCCTTCCAGTTGCAAAATATCATCCGGCTGCAAGTCGCGCATGCGCTCGATATGGGCCAGAGGGAAGGCATAGGCTTCTCCGCCCACTTCCACTACCAGGCTACGCACTACAGAAAGCGTCAGCGGCAATTCAATCCTGAAGCGACTGCCCTCGCCCGTCCATTGTTGCAGCTCGACACTGCCATGCATCTGGCGAACCATGTGCTGCACAGCATCAAGACCGACACCACGACCGGAAATTTGCGTGACCTTGTCGCGCATGCTGAAACCCGGCAGAAACAGAAAACTCAGCAGTTCCTCCTCGCTCAACTGCGCGGCGGTTTCTGCTGGCGAAAGCTTGCGTTCAACAATGCTCTGGCGCAAACGCTCCAGGTCTACGCCGCCACCGTCGTCACTCAACTCAACGACCAGCAAACCAGCCTGATGCGATGCCTGCAGACGAATCAGACCTTCAGGGTCCTTGCCCGACGCCGCGCGTTTTTCGGGCGACTCGATGCCGTGGTCCACCGCGTTGCGCAACAGATGGGTCAGCGGCGCATCAAGCTTTTCCAGTACATCGCGGTCGACCTGGGTCTTCTCCCCTTCGATCTGCAGACGTACCTGTTTACCCAACTCACGCCCCAAATCGCGGACCATGCGCGCCTGACCGTTCAGCACATCGGCGAAGGGCCGCATGCGGCAGGCCAGTGCGGTGTCATACAGCAGCTGCGCGCGCTGCGCCGACTGCCAGCCAAACTCATCCAGCTCTGCGGTTTGCTGGACAAGCACCTGTTGCGCCTGGGACAACAGGTTGCGTGCATCTTCCAGGGCTTTTTGCACATCAGCCGGGGGGCCTTCTTCGCCAAAGCTCGCACCCAGCACTTCAAGCGCGCGGTCGCTGCTGCTTTGCAAGCGTTTGAGGCGCTGCATACCGGCCAACAGCGGCTTGAGTCGCTGGGTCTCGACCAGCGATTTGCTGGACATGTCCAATAGCCCGTTCAAACGCTCGGCAGTGACCCGCAAAACACGCTCGCCGCCCTCGGCCACTCGACGTTCACGCAAGGGGGTAAAAGGTGCTTCCGGTTCCGGAGCCGGAGCCGGCTTGGCGGCGGACCTGGATGGCGGACGCGGCTCTGCTGTCAGTGGATCAGGGACAGGGTTGATTACTGGCTCAGCCCCTTGGGCTGAAGACTCAAGCTGCTGCATCGCGCTGGCCAGCAATGCGTCCGAGGCCGGGTCAGGCAGCGGCGTATTGACCGTGCGCGCTGCGCCAGCACCGGAGGCCAGCAGCGCGTTGAGCCTTTCAACATAACTGTCGATATCGGGCTGACCGACGCTATTACCGCCTGGCGTAGCGATACGCATCAACAGGTCAGTGCCGGACAGCAGCGCATCAATGTGCTCGGCCTGCAGCAATAGACGGCCTTCTTGCGCGCTGACCAGACAGTCTTCCATCACATGCGCAACGCTCACCCCGAAATCGACGCCGACAATGCGCGCCGCGCCCTTGAGCGAATGTGCCGCCCGCATGCAGGCTTCCAGCTGATCCGCTTGGGTCGGGTTACGCTCAAGCGCCAACAGGCCCGCACTCAATACCTGGGTCTGCGCATCGGCTTCCAGCGTGAACAGTTCAAACAGTGAGGCGTCACGCATTTGATCTGGCGTCATGTAAGGCTCCGGTGCACCGCCGACAACAACTCTTCTTCGTCCAGCAAACGCAGGCTTCGGCCTTTCCATTGCAGAACGCCGCGAGTAAAACGGGCGTTGGCATGAGTACCGGACGCAGAAGCGGCTTCCAGCTCACGCTCGTCAATGGCGTGAATGCCGTCTACCTCGTCCACCGGTACCACGACCGGGCCGCCTTCAGCAGCAACGATCAACATGCGCGGAACCACCCGCGCCGACTGGTCACTCGCTGCATTGCTGTCCAGCCCTAGCAGCTCGACCAGCGATATGCACGCTACCAGAGCACCTCGTACGTTGGCGACACCCAGCATCGCACGCGAGCGCTGGTGCGGCAGCGAATGGATGGTCTGGCTGGGGGCGACCTCCGAGAGGCAGCGGGAAGCCAGCCCCAGCCACTCTTCGCCAAGACGAAATACCAGGATGGAGCGGGTCTGTATGTCGCGCAGCAACACAGAGCCCTGAAACTGCTCATGCGATTCCTGGGCCAGTGCGTAGCGGTCCAGCAGACGAGTGGCCGCCGCAGAATAAACCGCGCAGTTGCGACAGTGGATGTGCTCTTCAAGCAACGGGCAGGAACGATCACCGTGAATACCGATGCGGTTCCAGCAGTCATCGATATCCAGGGCTTGGTCATGGGTAAGACTGGAAAAACCGGACACACCCGTCATCAATGGTTTCCTTGTTTATTCGCGCCACGTGCAGCGCGGTCCTGCAAGCGCCGGGCCCCGGCACTGTCGCCCTGGGCGGCCAGCAACGCAGCCAGTTGGGCCAGCGATTCGGAGTGCTGCGGTTGCAGGTACAACGCCTTGCGATAGAAACCCTGAGCCTGCGCCACGCTACCTTCTACTTCGCTGAGCAGGCCCAGCCAGTAAAACACCTGTGCAACCGGCTCATGCTGTTGCAGATAGCGCTCGCAGGCAGCCTGCGCCTCGGCACTTTTGCCTTCGTTGGCCAGGCCGGCGATCCTTTCGAGCAGCGCCGAAACCTCGCTATTGCCAGTGACAGCAACCGGCTTGACGATGGGCGCAAAGGCTGCGGACGTTCGTGCGACAGGTCGTGGCGCAGGCGCTCTGGCAGGTGCATCGGGGGCCGGGCGCGGTGCAACCGGGGCGGTTACCGGAGCCGGGGTCCAAGCCGGGGCCGGAGCCGTCGGTTCGATTGGCGCATGCCGGAAGACAAATGATTGCGCAATACCGATCGAGCGCATGCCAATACCTGCCAGCAGGTTGCCCTCCGCCGGCCCGATGAACAGCAGGCCGTCTTCCCGGGTCAGTTGCTTGAGGACCTTGAACACATGTTGCTGGGTCTGCCGATCAAAATAGATCACCAGATTGCGGCAGAAAACGATGTCATAGGCGACCTGCGAAGCCAGTTTCGGATCGAGCAGGTTGCCAGCCTGAAAACTCACACAGGCGCGCACACTGTCGGCGATTTCAAACCCGTCAGCGACCGGGTTGAAATACCGCTCGCGAAAACCGGTGTCGCTGCCCCGGAACGAGTTCTTGCCATAGATGCCGTGCTCGGCCTTGGCAATCGAAACAGGGCTGATATCAATGGCATCGACCTTGAACTGCCTGGCATCGACTCCCGCATCGAATAACGCCATGGCAATCGAATAGGGTTCCTCGCCGGTCGAGCACGGCAGGCTGAGAATACGCAACGGGCGCGCACCGGCAAGGCTCGCTATACGTTCACGGGCCAGCATGCCCAAGGTGACGAACGATTCCGGGTAGCGAAAAAACCAGGTTTCGGGAACGATCACTGCCTCGATCAGCGCCTGCTGTTCTTGAGGCGATGACACCAGAAGATGCCAGTACGTATCACTGTCGGGGCAATGGGCGGCCGTCGCACGCTGACGCAAGGCACGCTCGATGATCGCCTCGCCGACCGAGGTCACATCCAGCCCGATACGCTCCTTGAGAAAGCTGAAGAAGCGTGAATCGTCGACCTTCATGGCGCGTCCTCAAGCAGTTCAAGGTCGATTGGCGCCACCGGGTACAACAACTCGCGAACCGGCTCGCTCAACAGTTCCTGAACGTGAATCCATTGCAGCAGCCCCTGCTCATCCTCCCGAACCGGCCCCAGGTAAGGTGACAGGCGATTGTCCAGCCCGTACGCCTTGAACTGTGACACCGGGCAACGCAGCGTTTCGGTGGCCTGCTCCAGAATCAGCCCGAGTAATTGCGCCGGGTGCACGTCGTCGTGCCGATAATGCACCAGAACCATGCGGGTGCTGGTGCGCAAGCGCGCTGGCTGACCGGAATTCAGTGCACTGATGTCAATCACCGGCACGATCTCGCCGCGATGGGCAAAGATCCCCGCCACCCAGTGCGGAGCCTGGGCAATTGCCTTGAGTTTCACGCGAGGCAGGATCTCGGCAATCTCTGTCGCGTCCAGTGCATAGCGGTCTTCGCCGATGCAAAACAGCAGAAAGAGTTTGCTGGTGGTCAGTGGCGTGCCGTTGCGCCTCGGCGATTGATCCGTCATTGGAGTGTTCAGACCTTGAATCGCGAAACGCCACCGCGCAGCCCGACCGCGACCTGACTCAACTCGTCGATGGCGAAACTGGCTTGACGCAGAGATTCGACAGTCTGGCTGCTGGCATCCGCCAGTTGCACCAGCGCCTGATTGATCTGTTCGGCACCGGTAGCCTGAGCCTGCATACCTTCATTGACCATCAGCACACGGGGCGCCAACGCCTGTACCTGCTGAATGATCTGCGACAACTGCTCGCCGACCTGAGTGACCTCGAACATGCCACGGCGCACTTCTTCGGAAAACTTGTCCATGCCCATAACGCCTGCGGAAACCGCCGACTGGATTTCCCGCACCATTTGTTCAATGTCATAGGTGGCGACAGCGGTCTGGTCGGCGAGGCGCCGCACTTCGGTGGCGACCACCGCGAAACCACGGCCGTACTCACCCGCCTTCTCGGCCTCGATGGCCGCGTTAAGCGACAGCAGGTTGGTCTGGTCGGCCACCTTGACGATGGTAACGACGACCTGATTGATGTTGCCGGCCTTCTCGTTGAGGATCGCCAGTTTGGCGTTGACCAGATTGGCAGCGCCCATCACCTGATGCATGGTGTCTTCCATGCGTGCCAGCCCCTGCTGGCCGGAACCGGCGAGAATCGACGCCTGGTCTGCTGCGGAGGTGACTTCGGTCATGGTTCGCACCAGGTCGCGCGAGGTGGCAGCAATTTCCCGCGAGGTCGCGCCGATCTCGGTGGTGGTTGCCGCGGTCTCGGTAGCGGTGGCCTGCTGCTGGCGGGAAGTCGCAGCGATTTCAGTGACAGAAGTCGTTACCTGCACCGAAGAACGCTGGGCCTGCGCAACCAGCGCAGTCAGCTCGGTCATCATGTCGTTGAAGCCGGTTTCGACCGCATTGAACTCGTCCTTGCGGGACAGGTTCAGGCGGGTGCTCAGATCTCCGGTACGCATGATGTCCAGAATCCGCACGATCAGTTGCATCGGTGCCATGATCGAACGCATCAGCAGCAGCCCACAGGCCGCAGCCGCCAGCACTGCCACCAGCAGCGACAGGATCATGCTGATCTTGGCAGCCAGCACGGCGTTGACAATGTTGGCGGTGGCCTGATCAGCCAGCTGTTTATTGGCCACGATGAGATCATTGAGCTGCTTGCGGCCCGTGAGCCAGACCGGGTTCACTTCGCCATAGAATTCGGCGCGCGCGCCTGCGTAGTCGCCGCTATCGTACTTGGCGTGAACATCGGCGAGCATGCGCGAATAGGTTTCGCGGCGCTTTTCGAAAAGCGCGAAGCTGTCTCTGTCCGCATCATCGAAGATGGACTTTTTGTAGCCGTTCATCTGTGCCTGCAGGTTTTCGTCAAACCCCTGAAACTGGTCCTTTTCCTGCTTGGTCAGCGCACGCGCCTGCCCTTCGGCAATCAGCTCCAGGGTGCGGATGTAACTTTCGCCCCATGCGCTGCGCACCAGCGTGCTGTAGTAGACACCGGGTAACGCATCAAGACGGACATCTTCCTCGCTGGACTCGATGGACAACAGCCGTGAATAAGATACAACGACCATCAACAGCATGATTGCGATGATGACGGCGAAACTCGCCAGAATCCGTTGGCGCAAGGTCCAGTTCTTCACAGTCAGCCCTCAAGAGTTCAACGACGGCATCGGGCCGTGTTCAAGAAGCGGACCGACGAGCGGTCCAAGCGGCGTGAGTATAGCCCAGCCGTCAACGGGTACACGGGGAATGAAAAAACCAAATCATGTCACCTGCTCATTAACCCGCTTTCCTGCCTTCTTGTCGGCACTTGCCACCACTACTTGAACACAACACGTCAGGAACCTGTGCAGCCGATAAATAGTTAGCACTTGCCGGCCTGACCTCAAACGTAAGCTTTGTCGCCTGCTCACTCACGACAAGGCACTTCAATGCTGGACCAAACTTCGCCGGGCAAGGCACCTGCCGCCCCGCATGTGCAACTTATAAAAGATAAATCACCCCGATGGCTGCTTGACGCAGAACCGTCAACCCATGCAACTCTGCGCAAAACCTCCGGACGCCCCTTGCAATGGCTGACGAGCGCGCGCACGTCCAGCCCGGAGCAAGTCGATAAACTTCAGCAGCTCTATGCCGAGCATCGCCAGAATGAACAAAAGGTTCGTCCGACGCTTGATCGCCTCTCGACACTGGAAGACTTCGCGACCCCTCTTCTGACGGCGGCGATCAAGGACCGCTTCGGTCTGGACGTCGACGTCGCCCGGACCTGGCTGTTTCACGCCAGCCGGGCCAGGGTCGACCAGTCGTTCCAGGCGGCATCCCGAGACCCCATCACTCAAGCCAACATTGCCTTGAGGGCCGCCTGTCAGAGCCTGCTCAAGGCTGCGCTGCAGAATTTCGAAAAGTGGGAAACCGCGCCTGGCGCGATGGATTCGGACTCGGGCATAGAGGCTCAGGTGTTTTCCGCCTTTGAAATAATCGGTCAACAGATCGCCGGCCAGTCCTTGCCGATATCTGCGACCGGGTTCGCAGCGATGTGCCGCGAGCTGGACCTGGGCGGTAAATACCAGACCCACCTGGAGTCCGTCTTCAATGCACCTTCGACACCCGAAGAAACGGCGGACGCTGCGGCATCCAGGCTGCGCAAGGACTTCCTGAAACTTCAGTCATCGTCCATCCGGCTTCAACTGCAGATTGCTTCCCTGCAGGAACTTGCCAGCCCGCCATTGCAGGGCGCGTTACTGGATATTCTCGACAGCAAGCAAAACGTCCGACTTGATAACAGGCCGGTCAACTGCAGCGTGCTGTGCCTGGGGGATGTCGAACTTGACGGCCCGTTCGTTATTGGCAAAGACCGCGACATGGCAACTCAGGCAGAAAAAATTGTCGTCTACATTCCAGACGATCCGGTTGCGCCATTGAAGGAATACGACTCGGTCGAGGCGTTTATAAACTCGTTGCGCGACCGGATGTTCATCGATGGATATCTGAATTTTTTCATGCGTTTCATACCGGCGCGCCATCGAAGTGCCTTGTTTGAAAAGCTGTCCGAGCGTCTGCACCCCAAAGTCAAGAAAGGGGGGTTCTTCGAGCGCCAGTGGCTGGAACGTGAAGCGGACCGAAACGCCCGGCTGGACCTGAGAGAGACTCCTCTGCAAGGCCCCTTGCCGGAGGCCCTGTACGATCGCAAACGTGCAGCGTTGAAGGACAATGCGCTGTTTCATGGCGTGCCAACGGCGGCGCAGGACCAGAAAACTGTCGACGAGCGTGTGCAGTACTTTAAGGACAAAGCCTTCGACGTCTTGAACATCGCCGCTTTTGTCGTTCCGGTACTGGGCGAAGTGATGATGGCCGTCACAGCCATTCAGTTGGCCCATGAAGTCTATGAGGGCATAGAAAGCTGGGCCAAAGACGAAAAACAGCAGGCGCTCGCCTACCTGTTCGACGTGGTGGAGAATATTGCCCTGATGTCGGCCCTTGGCGCTGCGGCGACGGGCTCAGCAGGCATACCTGCGATACAGGTGCCCGAGTTCATAAACGGCCTCAAACCCGTGGAATTACCGAGTGGAATGACTCGTCTCTGGAAACCGGACCTGACACCCTTTAGCCATGACATCGTGCTGCCAAAGGGACTGCTGCCCAACGCCACAGGCCTGTATACATGGCAAGGTAAGCAGTGGCTGCCACTTGAAGGACGCACCTATTCGGTGATCCCTGCCCCGACCGGCGATGGTTATTTGATGGAGCACCCGAGCCGTCCGGACAGCTACCAGCCCGCCTTGCGCCACAACGGTGCTGGGGCCTGGTTGCATGAGCTTGATCGTCCGCTGGAGATGGAAGGCCTGACGCTGTTCCGACGGCTGGGATATTCCAGCGAAGCGTTCCCCGACAGCGCAGCCAGACGCATCATAAAAGTCAGCAACACACCTGAATCCGTGATGCGCCAGGCACTGGCCGAGCAGCGCCGCCCACCCGCATTGCTCGAAGACACAGCGCGTCGCTTCAGGCTGGACCAGGAAATCGATCGTTTCATAGAGCAGATGGAAGCCAACGATGCAGACGCAGCAGCGCCTCTTCAACTTGAACTGCTGAGCCAAGACTCTGGCTGGCCGAACAATCGCGCGCTGGTGCTGGTGGATGCCCAAGGCAATACGCTCCAGAAATTCGTCGCGGCGCAGCAGTCTGGCGCTGCCGCCCCCCTCGACATCCATATTCGTGCCGATCAGCCAGATGCCCTGCGCCAGGTCCTGGAAAAACTGAACAACATCGAAATCCGGACTCTGCTCAACGAAGAGTTCGGTGCGGGTCAGCCGGGCATCGCACCGCGGCTGATCGCTTTACGCGCACAATTGGTGGCGCGTGCCCGGTCAACCAGAGCCTGGTTGTTCGAATCACGTTACCGCGCCCTGAAAGTCGCTGATACGGACGGCGCGCAAACCCTCCAGCAGGCGTTTTCCAGCCTGCCGCCGCTGGTTGTGGAGGAATTGGCCAGCCACGCCTCGCCAGCCGAGCGGCTACAACTCACTACAGAGCGCCGCGTACCCTTACGCATGGCCGAAGAAGCCAGTGCCTATTTGCAGCAAGTACGGCTGGCACGAGCCTATGAGGGCCTTTACCTGACCTCGGTATCCAGCGCAGATACCGATTGCCTTGCCCTGCACAGCCTTGAAGCCCTTGCGCAATGGCCTTCTCAGGTCAGGCTGGAGGTGCACAATCGCTTCTTTGGCGGCCAACTGCTTGACAGTATCGGGGCTCAGGAGGCTCCCGTTCGCAAGGTGCTGATCAAAGATGGCAATCGTTATGAGACCCGTGACGCTGACGATCAGCACCTGCACGGGCTGGACGATCTGTATTCATCCGTACTTCACGCCCTGCCCGATGCCGAGCGCAGCCAATTGGGTTTTGCCCATACCGGCCAGGGGCAGGCGCTGGAGGCTCTGATTCAGGAAAACCCTCTGCCTCGCCAGACTCTCGCGCCACTGCTGAACATGCAGGCGCTCAAACCCGGCTCCAAGTCCCCCATGCGTCTGGCCGATGGCCACCTTGGTTATCCCTTGAGCGGTAACGGCAGAACCGACTGGCATATGACCGATGAAAGTCTGCTGGACAAGATCCGTTTGCTGGAACTGGAAGACGCGTTCCCCGAAGACATTCTCAGCCGCCTGCGCCACACAGGCAGGGATAATCGGGCTATCGATGAACGACTCAACAGCCTGCTGGGCGAGCAAATGATGCTGCGGGAAAGTCTTGACGCCTGGACCTTTGAAGTCGTGGCAATGCCCCCCATGAGTCAGGCGCATATCGATAGCCGGGCGCGTATCAGCGAGGCGATCTGGAACCACTGGCGCATCAATAACCTGCCTGAAATCGGACGAACGCTTGAGCCACTGTATCTGCAGCAGGTATCCCTGACTGACTTCCCACGACACCTACCAGATTTTGTATACGCGCGGGTGAGCGGACTCTATCTGGAGAATATCTCGATCGAACCCCGAGTTCGCCCGGGCGCAGAGCTTTCAACACCGGTAGCCACGGATCTGCCCAGACAGTTGACCAACAGCTTCGAACTTGGACACTTTCTGCAACGCTTCCCCCACACGCGCTCACTCATTCTGGTCGGCGAACCCGGCACCGGTGCGGATCCGCAGCTATCGGCCTTCCTCAACCTGCCCCAGCAAGTGTCCAGTGTGCTGCCGCAACTTACTGAACTGGGACTGATAAACCAGAGCATTTTTCTGGATCAGGCGCAGATGGACAACTTGCGCGATATGCCTGATCTCAGGTCGCTGAACCTCAGCGGCAACCGGCTGGTCAGCTTGCTGCCCATGGACCTTGACTGGCTGCATCTTGACCGGTTGATACTGGAACGAGTCGGCATGCACCGCTGGCCTTCCTGGCTGACGGACATAATCCCGAACAATATTCGTGAGCTGTCGGTAGCTCATAACAACCTGACCGAACTGCCGGACTGGATCCTCGACAATCCCCTCAACCCCGAGCATCAGACCCTGATCGATTTGCGCGGCAACAGCCTGTCCAGGCATACGGTGATGCACGCACGCATCAACGAGGCTGTACCCGACTGTTCGTTTCGCTTCCTGATGGACACGCCGCTGGCTGTGCAAGCCGCTATAAACATGCAATTGCGCGAAGGTGCCGAATTATCTGCCGCGCTTGATCAGTGGACACACGCCTCAAATTCGCTGGCCATTACGAGTGAACGGACCATCGAAGCCCGCCGCGAGATCGGCAGGATACTGACTGATCACTGGCGAGCGTTCAGCCTGGGGCAAATCCACCGTCCACTGCGCCTGGAAAACCTTTCGCTGGCCGACTTTCCCCGCCAGCTGCCGGAGTTTTTCTATCGTCAGATACGCTATCTGCACCTGAGCAGAGTCACGGCCACGGGATCTGATCTGGACAAGCTGCTGCGCCATATGACTGATCTGAGCTCACTGGTAATGAACGGGCATGTCGCACCGCTGCTGCAATTGCCTCCGGCGCTGCTTGAGCTTCCATCACTTCGTTCGCTATTGCTGATTGATCAGGGAATGGTCATCGAGCAAAAGCACATCGATTTCTTCAGCCGTATTCCGACGCTTTCAAGGCTGGAACTGGATGGCAACCGGATAGGTGTGATCAGCGATCTGTCTGCCCTTAACAATACCGCGCTCAACTGGCTATCACTCAATAACGTCGGATTAACCGAATGGCCGACCTGGGTGGATGACATGATTCCAGCACATCTGGGGACGCTCCTGCTGGAGGGCAATCTGATTACTGACTTGCCGGAGCATATTCTGGCCAATCCCGGCAGCGAATCTTCGCACACGGAAATAAGCTTGCTGAACAACCCGCTTTCCGAAGACAGCATGCGTCGAGCACACTTTTCAGAAAGCTATGGACGCTCTTTCACCTTTGACATGGACCTGCCACCCGAACTCGCAGCGATGGACTGGACGGAGCAGCATGATTCGGACTCATCGATATCAGACTACGAGTCAGAAGACAGTCGGGCATCGACTCCAGAGCCAGTGACTGCCGAACCCTGGCTGGACGACAGCAGCCCGCTCATCGCCGCGCGGCGTGCGCTCTGGGAGCAACTGGAGATCAGCGACCACAACCGAAGGCTATTGGACCTGATCGGTTCGCTGCGCCACAGTGCCGACTATCGCAATACGGCCAACCGGGCAGTACTGCAGGAGCGCGTCTGGCGAGTACTCGGCGCGGTGGGTCAGGACCCTCAACTGGGAATGACCCTGAGTGCTATCGCCGAAGAACCACTCAGGCTGTTCCGTGACAACAACACCTGCCCGGACGGCATCCTGCTGGAGTTCAACCAGATGGAGGTGATGGTGTTCATTCGTCAGTCACTGCACGATGTTGTGCCGGAGCAGCGAGGTGCACTGCTGTACAGGCTGACAACCCGCCTTTATCGCCTGTCCGAACTGGATGCTGCTGAGCCGCGATGAAGCTGAAGTCCGTCTGGCGTATCGCATACACTGGGCAAGCGCGCTGGACCTGCCCGTACCACCGGAAGGCATGTTGTATCAGGCCCACGCCGCCATCAGGCCGGGTGAGTTCGATACAGCCCTGCTTCGCGTGCAGTCCGGAGAACAAGGCGAACCATTCCTGCGCTTCGCCGAGCAGCAGGATTACTGGATCAACTATCTGCGCGAAACCCATGCTGGACGGTTCGATGCACTCGAACATCTTTACAGGACTGACCTGACCCGACTCACCGACGAATTCGAACAGCGCAACATCAGCCTGGACAATCCGGAATACGAAAAACGCATTCGCGAATTCGAAGCCAGCTTCAAGGCACAGCAAACAATGCTGATAAGGGAGCTGACCAACGCCGAGGGGCTGGAGCATCATTGATGGCATGGGCCGCCTGACGCACAGTGCCCGGCAGCGGACGTGGCTGCTTACTCGGCGCCCCGCACCTGTGCTTCCAGTTCGGACTTGAGACCGGGCTCCAGTTTCAACTGGCGCGCCAGCTCATCAAGATAGGCGCGCTCCATGAAATGCTCTTCATCCACCAGCATGACACTGGCGATATACATTTCCGCCGCCATTTCAGGCGTGGTCGCGGCGCGAGCCACTTCTGCCGGGTCCAGCGGTTTGTTCAGCTCGGCCTGAAGCCATTGCTGAAGCGCCTGATCGCTGTTCAATTTGCTGAACTCGCCCTCGATCAGTTCTCGCTCACGCTCATCCACATGACCATCGGCTTTTGCAGCGGCGACCAGGGCACGCAGGATGGCCTGGCTGTGCTGCTCGGCTTCAGCCTCGGGCAAGCGATCAATGGTTTGCGGCTCACGCTGACCAACGAGGCCCTGACTGGACTGCCAGTTGTTATAGGCCTTATAGGCCAGTACGCCCAATGCCGCCAAGCCTCCGTAAGTCAGCACCTTACCGCCCATACTGCGCGACCGTTTGCCGCGCAGAAGGCTCATGGCACCTGCAGCCAGCGCACCGCCACCGGCGCCGGACAGCAGACCGCCAAGACCGCTCTGGGAGGTCCCTTGGCCTTTACCGCCGCCGAGCAGGCTGCCCAGACCATTGATCAATGAATCACTGCCCGAAGACTGCTTGCCGGATTTGCCGTTAGCCTTGTCCTGCAACATGCTTTGTCCGGATTTGAGCAACTGATCGAGTAAGCCACGCGTATTCACAGAAAGCCTCCTACAAGGTTTGTCAGATGAGTCATTGACCAACAAGTTGACAGGAAGTCACTGACTCAAGATTACCGGTGTGCTTCCGGATGTTACGATTCCCGACCAGCCCCATTCATCCAATCATTCCCGATATCAGCGAAACACGTGCAACGCGCGGCTCTGATAAGGGGTCAATAGTGGAGCAGTCGGTACGAAAAGCAGTTAAAAAGACTGCTCGTCCAGATTGATCAACCTTAAGTACACCCCTATGAACGCAAGACGCATACCGTCAGGAGCTTGCCTGAAGTGATATCGCCCACTGGTTTCCCGACAGCTAACGGCACGGCTGCCGGGATTATCCGATCAAAGGACTGGAGCCAGACACCACTCGGACCCATCGAGCATTGGCCGGTATCGCTGAAAAACACCCTGAATCTGATTCTGAACTCGCCGGAATCGATGTATCTGCTCTGGGGGCCGGAGCTGGTGTTTTTCCACAATGATGCTTATACCCCCATCCTCGGCCCGCGTAAGGATAACGCCATTGGCGCGCTTATTCCGGACCTCTGGGCTGATGTGTGGGATCAGGTCGCGCCACTGGTCATCGATGCATACGCCGGCAAGCCGTGCCATTACAAGGACATGCCGCTGAGCATGGCGCGCTATAGTGAGGTCGAGCAGACATGGTGGTCATTCTCCTTCTCGCCGGTGATCGACGAGCAAGGGATGATCGTTGGCATGTTTTGCATCACCAACGAAACCACCGAGCATGTCCTCAGTCAGCAAGCGTTGCAGGACAGTGAGCGCGAACGCCTGAACCTGATCGAGGATCTGGTAAATCTGGAACGGCGGCAGACCGCCAGGCTGGCACAGCGGACCCTGGAGCTGGATACATTCTGGGAGATTTCCCCGGATCCGCTGGCGATACTCGATTTCAACGGCATTTTCATGCGGGTGAACCCAGCCTGGACAGTACTGCTGGGCCACACTGAACAAGAGCTGCTGGGCAGCACGATCATGAGCCTGCTGCATCCCGATGATGTGCGTAATACCGAGGATGCCCTGAAACACACCATCAATCATGTTTTGCCGCTGTTCGAGAATCGCTACCGGCATGTGGACGGGACCTATCAATGGTTCGGCTGGACCGCTGCGCCAGGCAATGGAATCATTTTTGCGCTGGGCAAGCATCTGACCCACGAGAAAGATCGCATCGAAGCATTGCGTATTGCCGAAGAAGCACTGATTCAAGCGCAGAAAATGGAAGCGGTCGGGCAGTTGACCGGCGGTTTGGCACATGACTTCAACAATCTGCTGATGGGCGTGACCGGCAACATGGAGTTGCTCCTGTCGAGGATCAGACAGGAGCGCTTCACGGAGCTGGATCGCTATATCAATGCAGCACTGGAGGGCTCAAGACGTGCAGCCTCCCTGACGCACCGCCTGCTGGCATTCTCGCGCCGTCAGACACTGGCCCCCAAGGCGACGGATATCGACCTTCTGGTGGCGGGCATGGATGAACTGATCCGGCGTACCGTGGGCCCTGCCATCGATATGCAGGTCATTGCTTCACGAGGGCTGTGGTCGACCCTGGTGGACCCGCATCAGTTGGAAAACTCGCTGCTCAATTTATGTATCAACGCCAAGGACGCCATGCCCGACGGCGGGCAGCTGCTGATTCAGACCGGCAACCGTCATCTGAATGCAGCCGCAGCGGCGAGGTATCAGTTGCCCGCAGGTCGTTACGTGGAGTTATGCGTCAGCGATACAGGCACGGGCATGGACAAAGATGTCATGGCACGGGCCTTCGATCCGTTCTTCACCACCAAACCGTTAGGCATGGGGACGGGCCTGGGGCTGTCGATGATTTACGGCTTTGCACGGCAGTCCGGAGGCGGCGTCAACATCACCTCAAACGTTGGAGAGGGCTCGAAAGTCTGCATCCTGCTGCCGATGCATGAAGGTGAGCCTGAAGCGGTGGCACTTGAGGACAGCCCTTTACAAGTACCCGCACCTGGCATCAGCGATGAAACCATTCTGGTCGTTGATGACGAGCCCGCTGTGCGCCTGCTGATTGCCGAGTTGCTTGAAGACCTTGGCTATACCATTTTGCAGGCCGAGCGAGGTGCCGATGCTCTGACCATTCTGCAGTCCAAAGCGGCTATCGACCTGTTGATTACCGACGTCGGTCTGCCAGGCGGCATGAACGGTCGTCAGGTCGCAGACGCCGCCCGGGATGTTCGGCCCGACCTGAAAATACTGTTTGTGACCGGCTATGCTGAAAACGCGGCGCTGGCCCACGATACGCTGGAACCTGGCATGCATGTACTGCCCAAGCCTTTTGCCATTGCCGAACTGATCGGACGCGTCACCGAACTGCTGGAAGGCGAATAAAAATGAGCGCCCTGCGGCGCTCACTTATTGGCTGCTTCCTTTCGTAAACCGAACGGGCATCAATCCCGCAGATCAGACTCATGAATCGGCTGATCCCGATGTGTGGCGCGTTGGTACTGTGCGGGCCAGGTCGCCAGACGCCCGCCCAGGTCTTCATCGGCACGCAGCGGCCAGTACGGATCACGCAGCAACTCACGCGCAAGCAGGATGATATCGGCCTGCCCGGTACGCAGAATATGCTCTGCCTGGGCCGGATCAGTAATCATGCCTACCGTCCCTGTAGCGATTTCGGACTCTTTGCGAACCCGTTCGGCAAAACGCGTCTGGTAGCCGGGGCCAACCGGAATTTCTGCGTTGGCTGACGTGCCGCCCGACGACACATCGATCAGGTCGGTACCCAGCGCCTTCAGACGGCGCGCCAACTCTACCGTTTCATCGGCGTTCCAGCCGTCTTCCACCCAGTCGGTGGCGGACACGCGAACGAACACGGCAGCTCTTCAGGCCACACCGCTTGGGTGACTTGCAGCGTCAGGCGAATGCGGTTCTCGAATGAACCACCGTATTGGTCAGTGCGCTGGTTGCTCAATGGCGACAGGAACTGGTGCAGCAGATAACCGTGGGCCGCGTGAATTTCTACCACCTTGAAGCCTGCGGTCAGGGCGCGCCGTGCGGAATCGACAAACGCCTTGATCAGTTCCTGAATCTGCGTTTCGCTCAGTTGCACAGGCGCCGTGTGCTGCGGATCAAAAGCAATTGCCGAAGGCCCGACCGGAGTCCAGCCGCCTTCATTGAGGGAAATGCTGCCGTGCTTGCCAAGCCACGGGCGCCAGGTGCTGGCCTTGCGACCGACGTGCGCCAGCTGGATGCCAGCCACCGCACCCTGAGCATTGATAAAGCGGGTAATGCGTTGCAGCGGCTCGATCTGTTCATCATTCCAAAGCCCCAGGTCTTCGGGGGTTATGCGGCCGTCCGGCGTCACAGCCATCGCTTCAGTGATGACCAGGCCGGCGCCGCCAACTGCTCGGCTTCCCAGATGAACCAGATGCCAGTCGTTGGCCAGGCCGTCGACACTGGAATACTGGCACATCGGCGAGACTGCGATACGGTTGCGAAGGGTCAATTGGCGCAGGGTGTAGGGTTCAAGCAGCAGGCTCATGGCAACCTCTCGTAATGAAAAATCAGGTGTCCAGGCCCCGTTCATTCAATGAACAGGTTTTGCAGACAGTCTGTTGTCGACAACCTGGTAGCGAGAGGGGTTCCTGCTGATTGTCAGCGTGGCGCGATGTGCACCACCATCAACTGCACGGTTTCGTTGCCACGAAACTCGTTGAGGTCCAGTTTGTAGGCCAGTTCGACCCAGCGAATGTTGGGGTTGGGCCAGATGTCGCGGTCGACGCCGAACGCAATGCCATCGAGCTTGACGCTGCCGCACTCGGTCTTGAGCACCATCTTCAAGTGACGCTCGCCCACCACCCGCTGTTCAACAAGCTGGAATATGCCGTGGAACAAGGGCTCGGGGAAGTGCTGTCCCCAGGGACCGGCGTTGCGCAGTGCGCGGGCCAGTTCCAGATGGAATTCCTCGACGGCCAGCGAACCGTCAGACAGCAGACGTCCGGTCAAGTCCTGCTCGTCGAGCTGACGACGCACTTCCAGGTCGAACGCTTCGGCAAACGCCGGGAAATTCTCTTCAGGCAGCGAGAGACCTGCCGCCATGGCGTGGCCGCCGAACTTGCTGATCAGATGCGGATGACTGGCCGCCACAGCGTCCAGCGCATCGCGAATGTGAAACCCCGGCACCGAGCGAGCCGAGCCTTTGAGCACGCCCTCCGCGGCACTGGCAAACGCGATGGTAGGTCGGTGGTAGCGCTCCTTGAGGCGCGAGGCCAGGATACCGATGACACCCTGATGCCATTCGGCATCGAACAGGCACAGGCCGAACGGCATGGACTCCAGCGGCAGGTCCTTGAGCTGCGCGAGCGCTTCACGCTGCATGCCCTGCTCAATGGATTTGCGATCCTGGTTCAATTCGTCCAGTTGCACGGCCATTTCTCGCGCCAGTGTCGGGTCGTCGCAGAGCAGGCATTCAATGCCCAGGCTCATATCGTCCAGGCGCCCCGCCGCGTTCAGGCGTGGCCCGATAATAAACCCCAGATCAGTAGAGGTGATGCGCGAAGACTCACGCCGTGCAACCTCAAGAATCGCGCGCAGCCCGGGCCGGGCACGGCCAGCACGAATACGCATCAGGCCTTGGTGCACCAGAATGCGGTTGTTGGCGTCGAGCGGCACGACATCGGCCACGCTGCCCAGCGCGACCAGGTCCAGAAGCTCACCCAGGTTGGGCTGGGCACGCTGGTTGCTCTCGAACCAGCCGGTGTCCCGCAAGCGCGCGCGCAAGGCCATCAACACATAGAAAATAACCCCGACGCCGGCCAGCGATTTGCTGGGAAAGGTACAGCCTGGCTGGTTGGGGTTGACGATGGCGTCTGCCGCCGGAAGCTCGTGACCCGGCAAATGGTGGTCGGTGACCAGTACCTGCAAGCCTGCCGCCTTGGCAGCGGCCACACCCTCGACGCTCGAAATGCCGTTATCCACGGTGATCAGTAGCTGAGGCTCGCGCTGCAACGCCACTTCGACGATTTCCGGCGTCAGGCTATAACCGTACTCAAAACGGTTAGGCACCAGATAATCGACGTGCGCCGCGCCCAGCAGGCGCAGCCCCAGAACACCCACGGTGCTGGCAGTCGCACCGTCGGCATCGAAATCACCGACAATCAGCATACGCTGACCTTCCTGCAGCGCCGTTACCAGCAGATCTACCGCAGCATCGATTCCCTTGAGTTGCTGATAAGGGATCAACCGCGTCAGGCTTTTGTCCAGCTCGGCCTCGCAGGCCACGCCCCTTGCGGCATAAAGACGAGTGAGCAAGGGCGGCAGGTCGCCGAGAAACGGCAAGGTATCGGGCAATAGACGGGGTTCGATGCGCATGCGGGTCAGCTGATTCTCTTTGCAGTGTCGATGAATGTTTTTTCGATCGGAACCGGCGGCTGTCAGCCGCGTTCGCCCGCAAGCCATTGCAACTGGACTTCATGCTGGCCACGGTCGTCGGTGACGAACACCGTTCCTTCACTGATCATCACATCCCACTTGATGACCCGCGGCATATCCTTGGCCAGCACTTCCAGCACGTCCTGCGGGACGGCGGCAATATTGACGTTTTTCAGGTTCTTGATCGCCGGAATGACCTTGCCTTCCCAAACGCGCAAGCTGCCGTAGGCAAGCAGGCTGGTGCGTTCGGTGCGACGCGAGCACCAGGTCAGGCGGTCGGCATCCGGCTGTCCGACTTCAATCCAATGCAGAACCCGATCATCCAGGCTTTTTTCCCACAGTGCGGGTTCGTCTACATCAGACAGGCCGCGACCGAACGACAATTGTTCGTTGTACCAGAAGGCATAGGCCAGCAGGCGCACGGTCATGCGTTCTTCAGTTTCCGAAGGATGGCGGGCAATGGTCTGTTTGACGCTCTCATACACTCCGCGATCGAGGTCGGTGAGGTTGAGTTCGAATTTGTAGGTCGTGGACGGCTGGGCCATGAACGGGCTTCTAGAGTCTGGAGGTAAGACGGCAAGTCTAACCGATGCCGGGCCTGTGAACGAACTTGCTCGCGCAGGGGATGCAATTGCTACTGCTTGCGGGCTATACAAAAATCGATAGCCTGAAACAAAATTCTGATACAGATTGGCTTTATAGACGATCTGATCCGAGTACCTGGATCCCGGCAAGGGACTGCCGAAGCACTTGAATGTGACGCCACAGGCGCAGCGCCACTCAAAGAGCTGCCACTCTACTCCAGTTTGCTGAATCTTTTTCGAGGATGAAACCAGCGAATGTCCCTTCCTGCCTCGTACTGCACAGCGGCTCGATTGATGCTCGCCCTGTCGCTGGCTGCCCTGTCATGCGCCAGCCAGGCAAGGGAGACATTGACCTGGCTGATGCGCGACATACCACCTTCGACGATTTTTTCCGGAGTCATGCGCGGGCAAGGTGCTATTGATCAGCTCATGCCTTTGTTAACTGCGCGAATGCCCGAATACGATCACGTGCTAATGCGCGTCAATCGTGCCAGGGGCCTGCAGATGCTTAACGACGCCACGTCTCTGAGTTGTGATCCCACGATGCTGTGGACTGAGGAGCGAGCCAGAACCCTGCTCTTCTCCATACCGATCGGCGCCATATTCAGCAGCGGCCTGATTGTACGCAAGGAAGACATGTCGACGTTCGAGCCGTATGTCGAGGACGGAAAAATCGACTTCGCGGCGCTTATGGCCACCCGGGCGATCAAATTGGGCATAGTCGCCGAACGCAGCTATGGCGAACTGATCGACCATACGCTGCAAGGTGTCGACGAAGATGCGCTGGTGCTCCATTACGGTAACGATGCCACCGGCAGCCTTCTGCAAATGGAACGCCTGGGGCGCCTGCAAGCCTTTATCAGTTTCTGGCCGGAAGCACGCTATCAGGCCATGCAACAAGGTATCAGGCCGGATGAACTGGCCTTCTTGCCGATCATGGGCAACCCCGCCTACCAATTCGTCTATATCAGTTGCAGCAACTCACCTGAAGGCAAAAAAGCCCTCGCACAGATCAACCGCGAGATGCGTACGTTGCGCGAAAGCAGCCTGATGGGCTTTTACGCGCGGTGGCTGGACCCCGAGCAACGGGCAAGCTACCTGGAAGACGTCAAAGCGCTGTTCGAGAAGAACTGACCACCTAAAAGAAACCCCGGGCAGAGGGGGACCTGCCCGGGGTAAACATGACCATGATGGTCAGTACGCCAACCTTCGATCACCGGAGCACAATCATCAAACCTGACGTAATGGATAGGAGTGCGACGAGCGCGTCAGGTTCCAACATCGTTGACGCGAGTCAGATAACTGTTAAGCAACTGTTAAGCAAAAGACGGAGTGCCGACAAACGTTCGGCTGATTGCAGCATTGCGCATCGCGGCAATGACGCAGGGTTCGATTCGACCTTCGGCGACCATCAAATCCCGGCGCAGGCCGTCTACCACGTCGGTGAGCTGACGCTTGTCGCTCAGTTGATCAGCGCCGAATGTACGCTCGATCACACAGACGCCCGCTTTATCCTTAAGAGTAACCAGACGTTCGCCCCGAGTACCCGCCGGGCCAATAGTGGCCTGATAAGGAGCCAGCGCTTCGCTTAGCAGTAAGCTGATATTTTCCATCCGGATCACCACTCAACAGTTTGAATGCAAAGGTGCTAACCAATGACCGTCGGCGACAGCAGAAAGTTCTTTCTATCGCCTGATCACAGCACCGGTCTGTCATTTCGAGCATGCCTGTTGAATGTGACAAGGAAAAAACCGGAGGCCAATGGCGACAGGAAGTGGGCTTGTAGGAAAACTCAACATAATTACGCTACGCCTCCTACAAGGTGCCTATGCTATTGATCACTGCGTTAAACAACGCTGTCGTCTGTAATACCAGTCAGCCTTTTTGATGGAGCCACACCTTGAGCGATTCCACTGATCGCCCGTTGCGCGTCATCGTGGCTGATGACCACCCTATTTTTCTCATCGGCCTGCGGTCGTACTGGAACAGGACGATCTGGCTACAGTTGTCGCCGAAGCCTGTAATCCGGATGAACTGCTACAGGTACTCGCGCGCCATCCCTGCGATGTGCTGGTGACTGATTTCATGATGCCGGTCGAACTGCAGAACGATGGCTTGCGTCTTTTGCAGCGCATACACCGGGATTTTCCGGCATTGCCGGTGATCGTTGTAACAGCACTGAGCAATGCCGGACTTTTTCAGTCCATGCTGGACCTTAACGTGCGGGGCCTGTTGAGCAAGGCCAGCCTTGCCGGAGAACTGCCAGCTGCCATCAGGGGCGTGCAGCGCGGTGAGTTTTTTGTCGCCGATTCCGTGCGCAGGGTGCTGATAGAAGCGCGTCAGTACGGCCCTGACGCGCTGTTGCCGGCAGAAAAATTGTCGCCCAGGGAGCTGGAGGTGTTACGCCTGCTCTCGGCCGGTCATACCGTCGGCCAGATCGCTGCGCAGCTCAATCGCAGCAAACAGACTGTCAGCGCACAGAAAGTCGCGGCCATGCGCAAGCTCGGTCTGGCCAACGACGCGGCACTGTTCATTTATTTGCAGGAAAGCGGCATGTCCTGAGGCCGGCCGTCTGTCAGCATGGCCTGCAGATGAGACTCGCGCTCGGCGGCCCAGCGCACCAACTCTGATGAAGGCATCGGACGCGCAATGAAATAACCCTGAATGGCCGGGTTGCCCAATGCCAGCAGGCTGTGAAAGTCGTCAATCGTTTCGCCCCCCTCCACCACTACCGACATGGACAGCCGCTGTGCCATGAGCATGGCTCCAGCCACCACTGCAGACTTGCGCGCATCGTCGGCCATGCCACGTACAAACTCGGTCGGTATCTTCAACTCGCTGAAGGGCAACTGCAGGAGCCTGTCGATGTTCGAAGCGCCCATGCCAAAGTCATCGATAGACAATTTGCAGCCCTGCATGCATAACCTCAACAGGCCCTCCATCTGCCAGGTTTCCGGGCGGGCGGCATCCTGTTCGAGAATCTCCAGGGTCAGCGCAGTTGCCGGCACGCTGTGACGGGTGAGCGCCTGCATGATCTGCCCGGCGAAATCCGCCTGTTGCAGCACTTGCGGGTCGATATTGACCGCAACCGAGAGTACTTCGCCCTGCTCGCGCATGAACTGTGCAGAGAACTGCAGGGCCTGATCCAGCATACGCCAGGTCAACGCAACGGTCAGTTCCTCAGCTTCGATGGCGTCCATGAATCGTCCGGGAGCCAGCAAGCCATGTGTGGGGTGCTGCCAGCGGACCAGCGCCTCGACACCCAGCAACTTGCCCTGCAGATTCACCTTGGGTTGAAAATAGGCAATCCACTGTTCGGCAACAGACGCAACGTCTATGGGCATATTGTCTTTCGGATCAAACAACTCCACGGCAGACAGTGCCCCGAACGCACGCTTTACCGGTGACTGTGGTGCACTCCCGGCACGGCCTGGCCCGTACGCCTCAAGCAGGTCATGGAGTACAGCGGCCGAAGCAGGTTTTTGCACATACCCCAACACTTCCAAGCCTTGGCTGAGCGCCAGCTGCGCAACACCTTCCAGCACGCAGGCAGCTGAACTGCTGACAATGATCAGAGCCCTCGCCAACCCGTTTTCGGCCATAAAAGCGGATCAGCTCAAGGCCGTCGGGGCCGTCCATCTGCAAGTCACAGATAGCAATGTCGACAGGACCACGGCTTTGCAGGGAAAGCCTGGCAACCTCAACGCTCTCGGCAGCCAGCACATCGAACACCTGATTGGCGTTGAGCATCTGGTGCAGAGCCATCAGCTGGAAAGGATGGTCTTCGAGAATCAGAACCTTGAGTGAGTGCACGGTCACGCCTACGGGAGTCAGAGCCAGCGGCTCAGGGGAACACTTACTGTAGCTCCTCCCGCACGCATGCCCCATAGGACATGTCCTAAACCCGGTAGCGATTAACGTTTTTTTCAGCAAGCATCAATCGCAAGCCGGTGCAATGTCGGGCACTGCCACCAATTGCAACTCGATATCAGCGCGCAGGCCGGTCATCGCAGCCTCCAGCGCCAACCAGCGCTCAGGCACACTGGCCACACACTCAAGCCGCACACTTTCATCGAGCGC
The DNA here is from genome assembly GCF_001400515.1 of Pseudomonas meliae. Lineage (NCBI taxonomy): Bacteria > Pseudomonadati > Pseudomonadota > Gammaproteobacteria > Pseudomonadales > Pseudomonadaceae > Pseudomonas > Pseudomonas meliae. The sequence goes on from NZ_LJQT01000430.1 coordinate 44,240, forward strand.
CGCGCACGCCTTGGCCAACGGCACTGCGTCAACCAGACTCGCCGCGCCCTTGAGCCGATGCAGGCAAGCGCTCAAGGTGTTCCAGTCATTTGCCAGCACCGCAGGCTCCAGCAAGGCGTGTTCATGCCTGAGATTCTTCCACAACTCGCCCAACAACCGTTGCATCTGTTCCGGGTTGGCCCGGGTCATGTTTTGCAGCGTGCTGATGTCGAACGTCGGCTCACGTACCCGATCCGCCAGCTCCTGGGCCAGACGCGCCAGGGAAAGCGGTTTGATCAGCAGACCGTCCATCCCCGCCTGCTCACACCGTGCAGCCTCGTCGCTCATTGCGTTAGCGGTACAGCCAATGACCGGGCAGCGCCGGCGCTGCTCTTTCTCTTCGATCTGTCGAATGGCTTCGGTCAATGCATAACCGCTGATACCCGGCATGTTGCAGTCGGTGATGACCGCATCGAACGGCTCTTCGCACCACCTCGACAGCGCAGCCTTGCCATCTTCGACAGCCACCACCTGATGACCAAGAAACTCCAGCTGGCGGGTCAACACCAGCCGATTGGCCGACATGTCATCGACCACCAACAAGCGAAGGCTGCGCGTATCCATAGGTGCATCCGGGACATCGCAGGAGGGCAAAACCGGCTCGCTCACCCTGACCAGCGGCAAATCGATGTTGACCAGCGTACCCTCGCCCGGCGAGCTGTGCAGGCTGATATCGCCCTTCATCAACTGCACCAACTGCCGAGTGATGCTCAGTCCCAGCCCACTCCCACCGTAATGTGCGGCAGTGTCATCGCTGGCCTGAGTAAAGGGCTGGAATATCTGCTGTTGACGCTCTGGCTCGATACCTTCGCCACTGTCCTGGATACCGATGCGTACACGCGATGAGTCATCCAGCGCCGCCACCCTCAAGACGACCGACCCTTGCCGGGTGAATTTCAAGGCGTTGCCCAGGACGTTATGCAGCACCTGACGCAGCCTCAGCGGGTCAAGCCAGTAATCGCCCTGAGCCTGTTCGGAGAATTCCAGCCGCAGTTCCAGGTCCTTTTCCCGGGCCTGCGCTGAAAAAAGCTCGATTACGCCCTCGAAAAGAGCCTGCAAGGATGTGACTGTCAATGACAACTGCATGCCGCCCGCTTCGATTCTGGCCAGATCAAGGCTTTCGCCAATCAGTGCCACCAGCTCCGTAGCCGAGCGATGGGCGACCTGCAAGCCTTGCGACGGTGTATGCCCCTTGCGTAAAGCGTGTGCGCATTCCAGCTCCAGCAAACCGATGATTGCACCCATTGGGGTACGAATTTCATGACTCATGCTGGCCAGAAAGACACTCTTCGCCTCGTTGGCCTGAGCGGCCAGACGCATTGCTTCCTGGAGCTGCTGCTCAAGCCGCTTGCGCTCGGTGATATCGACCCAGCCGCCCAGCACCCCCTGCAGCTGTCCGTCGGCAGCGAAGAAAGGCACCGTCCATTGCCAGACGTCCATGCGTTTTCCGGACAGTTCGATGGTGCGGTCGGAAAAGACTGGCTGGTGATTTTCCAGCAAGTTGAGGTAGTCGGTATGCATCTGCTCAGCCAATGCACGCGGTATCAGATTGACATCCGTAAGGCGTCGACCATTCATCTGCTCGAAACTGATGCCAAGGCTCTGCTCGTAGCTACGGTTGCAGGAAATCAGTCGTCCCTTGAGATCGCGAACATAAATCGGATTGGGGATACCATCGAACAAGGCGTGTTTGAAGGCCAGTTGGTCATTGAGCTGCCTTTCAGCCTTGAGGCGCTGGCGAATCTGTACCTTGAGGCGACTGCTCCAGACCAGTGACACCAGCCCGGTCAGTAAGGCCAGGGCCAGTACCCAGAATACCCACTGCGGTATCCGCCCCCAGAGCGAAGGCTGAGGCAGTGCCGAGCCCAGCCACTTCAAGCGGATCGAGCGCAACTCGGCCACCGGGAATTCCTCCAGCGCCTTATTCAGAATGCCCAGCAGCTCGGGCTGGGTCTTGATCACCGAAAACCTGTCGGGTGACCATTGGCCATCGACACTGCGGGCGACCTTCAGTTGCCCGGCCGGGAACAGGTAGGCACCTACTTCATTCTGAATGGTCGCGTCGGCAACACCGCTTTCCACCAGGGCGCGGGCCTGGTCGTAGGTGTCCACCAGACGCAGCTGGATCAAGGGGTGCTCGCGCCTGATCAGGTCTTCGAGCGCATGCCGGGCAGGCAGTGCCAGCACTTTACCGGCCAGACTGTCGAGCGATACTCGGGATGAGCGCTCGGAGCGGACCACGAACATCCAGCTGTTGCCTCCGAACGAATAGGTAAAGTCCAGAAACCGCCGACGCTCGGCATTTTCTGCAAGCGAGGTGTTCATCTCGGCAAGACCGGCACGCAGCATTTCAATGCTCTGCTGCGTGGAAGGCACTTCCTGATGGACAAACTGCAACCCGGTCATGCGTGAGATACGGGACAGCACATCTGCGTTCAGCCCCACCCATTGGCCATTCTTGTCTCTGTAGATGTACGGCGGATGCTGTGTGGTGGCGATGGTCACGCTCGGATGCTTGAGCAGCCAGCGCCGCTCGGCACCGGTAAGGCGAATGCGTTGCCCCTCCACGTCAGCACCCAGCCCCATGGTCCAGCGGTCGAGAACTTCACGATCGATCGACGGTTCAATACTGTCCAGCGCGCGATTGATGAAGGTCAGCAAGCGCTGCTCATCGTCACGCACTGCAAAAGAAAACCCTACCGGAGGCAACCGGCTTTCGAACTTGATCTGCAATCCGAGATAAGGACGCAGGGCGGTGTAGGCCCGGACAATGACTTCGTTGCCGATAAAAGCGTCGACCTCGCCTTGGCTCAGGGCCTCCAGAGCACTGTAGAGGTTAGGCGCGATAATCAGCTCGCTGTCAGGATAAACGCGGTGAGCGACGTCCGAGTCGGCATAGCCATCAAGCAGCACAACCTTCTTGCCGGCCAGGCTTGGCGGCGGGCTCAGATCGTTGCCACGACCAACGACAACAGATCGGTCAGGCATGTATTCGGTTGAGAACGACAGCCCTTTCACGCCCCGCTCAAAGCCATTGGCGCTGGTCAGCAGGTCTATCTTGCCGTCGTGCAATGCCTCGATGGCCTCGTCACGCCTGGCAAACCCGGTCACCTGCACCGGAATGTTCAACTGGTCGCTGACCAACCCCAGATAGTCGGCACTGATGCCCTGATAACGGTTGCGGTCACTGGTGATATCAATCGGCTCGTAGTCGGCAATCGCAATGCCGACCCGAAGTACCTTGCGCTGATCTAGCCATGCACGATCCTGATCTGTGAGGGCCAGATCCGCTGAAGCCACGAAAGGGGCTGTCAGGGTAAACGGCAAGCTTTGCGCCGCATCGGCTGGCCCGACAAAAACCAGCGCCAACAACATGCATGCCATGCGCCACGCGCGGCCTCTCAATGTGCTGTCTGCCTCCCTGACTACGCTTTGCATGCTTGCCTGCTTCACTACAAATGACCCAACTCTATGGTTCGAAAACCAGCGAAGTTTGGCACGTAGAAACAGAAAGGCCCGCCAAGTNNTGGCGGGCCTAAAGTTGTTACACGACGCTTCTGTCAGAGCGGTTTGCCGCGATTGCCATGCTGGCTGACAAACGCCTGTATGGCTTTCAGGTCATTTGGCAGCACAGTGCAGCGCTCGTCACGCTCGAACAAATCAGACAAATGTGCAGGTAGCTCAAGCGCTTTTCCTACACCGGCCTTCTCCACTGCCTCCGGAAACTTGACCGGGTGCGCGGTACCCAGAATCACCATCGGCGTGTCCAGGCTGCGACGGCATTCGCGGGCAGCCTTCACCCCGATAGCGGTATGCGGATCAAGCAGTTCGCCGGTGCTGGCAAACACTTCAGCAATGGTCGTGCAAGTGTCTTCGTCGCTGACCGCCAGCGAATCGAACAGCTTGCGGGTTTCAGTCCAGCGCTCTTCTTCGACACTGAAACCGCCACCCTGCCTGAACGTGCTCATCAACTCGGCAATGGCAGAGCCGTTACGACCGTGCATATCGAACAACAGGCGTTCGAAGTTCGACGACACCATGATGTCCATGGAAGGCGACAACGTCGCGTGCAGGGTTTCCTTGACGTACTGATTGCCGCTCATGAAGCGGTGCAGAATGTCGTTGCGGTTGGTGGCGACGATCAGTTGATTGACCGGCAGCCCCATGTTGCGGGCCAGATAACCGGCAAAGATGTCGCCGAAGTTGCCGGTCGGAGCCGAGAACGATACCGAACGTGCTGGCCCGCCCAACTGCAGCGATGCATGGAAGTAGTAGACGATCTGGGCCATGATTCGCGCCCAGTTGATCGAGTTGACGGCGACCAGACGCGTGCCCTTCAGGAAGCCCTGATCGGCGAAGCTGGCCTTGACCATTTCCTGGCAGTCGTCGAAGTTGCCTTCTACTGCAATGTTGTGGATGTTGTCGCCAAAGATGGTGGTCATCTGCCGGCGCTGAACATCCGATACCCGATTGTTCGGGTGCAGAATGAAGATGTCGACGTTGTCACAGCGACGGCAGCCTTCGATGGCCGCAGAGCCGGTGTCACCCGAGGTAGCGCCGATGATCACCACGCGCTCGCCACGCTTGGCCAGCACATAGTCCAGCAAGCGACCGAGCAATTGCAGCGCGAAGTCCTTGAACGCCAGGGTAGGACCGTGGAACAGCTCAAGTATCCACTCGTTGCCATTCAACTGACGCAACGGTGCCACTGCACTGTGGGCGAAGACAGCGTAGGTCTCTTCAAGAATCTTCTTGAAATCGGCATCCGGGATGCTACCAGCCACAAATGGGCGCATCACCCGAAAGGCAAGTTCGTGATACGGCAGACCGGCCCAGGAGGAGATCTCTTCCTGAGTGAAGCGTGGCAGGTTTTCCGGCACATACAGACCGCCGTCGCTGGCCAGACCAGTCAACAGCACGTCTTCGAAGTTCAGGGCCGGCGCCTGGCCGCGAGTACTGATATAGCGCATGGGATCAAACCTTTGGTTTGAGCTGAAAGCCTCAAGCCTCAAGCTCAAAACGACTGGCGTCTGACTTGAAGCTTGCAGCTGACGGCTCGCAGCTGATGTTAATTAAGATGTTCTACGCGAATACGAACCACCGGGCCAACCACGTCCTGAAGAGCTTCCAGGGCCTGAATGGCGTCATTGATGCGCTGCTCCACAACACGGTGCGTCAACAGGATCATCGGCACCAGGCCATCGTGCTCTTCGACTTCCTTTTGCATGATCGACTCTATGTTGATACCGCGCTCGGACAGGATGCTCGTCACCTGAGCCAGCACGCCCGGGTGATCCTTGGCCTGGATGCGCAGGTAGTAGGCGCTTTCACAGGCTTCGATCGGCAGAATCGGGTGCGCGGACAGCGAATCGGGCTGGAAGGCCAGATGCGGCACACGGTTTTCCGGATCGGAGGTCATCGCCCGCACCACGTCCACCAGATCGGCCACCACCGAGGAAGCCGTAGGCTCCATACCGGCACCGGCACCGTAGAACAGCGTCGAGCCGGACGCATCGCCATTGACCATCACCGCGTTCATCACGCCGTTGACGTTGGCAATAAGACGATCGGCCGGGATCAGCGTCGGGTGTACGCGCAGCTCGATACCTTGGGCCGTGCTGCGTGCAACGCCCAGGTGCTTGATGCGATAGCCCAGCGCTTCAGCGTAGTTCACGTCGGCGGTGGTCAGTTTGGTGATGCCTTCGGTGTAGGCCTTGTCGAACTGCAATGGGATGCCGAAGGCAATGGAGGCCAGAATGGTCAGCTTGTGCGCTGCATCGATACCCTCAACGTCGAAGGTCGGATCGGCCTCGGCATAACCCAGCGCCTGGGCTTCGGCCAGAACATCCGGGAAGGTACGGCCCTTCTCGCGCATTTCGGTGAGGATGAAGTTGCCAGTGCCGTTGATAATGCCTGCAACCCAATTGATACGGTTTGCCGACAGCCCTTCGCGAATGGCTTTGATGACCGGGATGCCGCCAGCGACAGCTGCTTCAAAAGCAACGATTACGCCCTTTTCACGCGCTTTGGCGAAAATTTCGTTGCCGTGAACCGCGATCAGCGCCTTGTTGGCGGTCACTACGTGCTTGCCATGCTCGATGGCCTTGAGCACCAGATCACGGGCGATGGTGTAGCCACCGATCAATTCAACGACGATGTCGATTTCAGGGTTGGTCGCAACGGCAAACACATCACTGGTAGTAGGCGTACCGGCAATCTGGCAGTTGGGGTTTGGTGTACGAACCGCAATTTGCGCAACTTCGATTCCTCGCCCGGCACGGCGGGCGATCTCCTCGGCGTTACGCTGAAGTACATTGAAAGTACCGCCACCGACAGTACCCAGCCCACATATGCCTACTTTGACCGGTTTCACTGATGAACTCCCCGAAAAACAGCTGATGCTTGATCAGCCGTGAAATCCGCCGCACGTTGCCATGCGGCTACAAATGTGAAGAGGCGCCAAAAACACGGTTTCGTGTAGCGCATGCTCATATGAAGCATGCTGATGTGACAAAGCGTTATTTGGCGCCCATTGCCAGTTTGGCAACCTGAGCAGCAGGCTGATAGCCCGGAATCACCTGACCGTCGGCGAGGACAATCGCCGGGGTGCCGTTGACGCCGATCGACTGACCCAGCTCATATTGCTTGCTCACCGGATTGTCGCACTTGGCGGCCTTGATGTCCTTGCCGTCTACCATGCGGTCCATGGCGCTTTTGCGGTCCTTGGAACACCACACGGCCTGCAACTGCTCGTCACCCGGAGAACCCAGGCCTTGGCGCGGGAATGCCATGTAACGGACTTCAACGCCCATTTTGTTCAACTGCCCGACTTCTTCGTGCAGTTTGTGGCAATACGGGCAGGTAGTGTCGGTGAATACCGTGATGTGCGATTTGGTCTCGCCCACCGCCGGGTAGATCACCATTTCAGAAAGCGGAATGGCGTTGATGGTCTTGGCAATGGCCAGACGTTCGGTCTTCTCGGTCAGGTTGACCGGCTTGCCTTTCTGCACCTGAAACAGGTAGCCCTGAACCACGAACTGGCCGTCGGCACTGGCATACAGCACACGACCGCCCTTGAGCTTCACTTCATAAAGACCGTTGAGCGGGCTCGGCGAAATACTCTCGACCGGCAACTGCAATTCCAGCGAATCGAGGGTCTTGCGGATGACTTGGTCGGGGGCTGCATCAGCCAGGGCAGACATACTGAATGTGCCGGCCAGCAGTAAAGCGGCGGCAGCGAAAATCTGGGGCAAACGCATGAAAACTCCTATAACGACGGGCAGACTGGCGGCAGTCGAAAAAAGGCGCGCCAGCCTTGATATGCGAAACCGGCAAAGCCTACCACATAAGGCTCGCGGGGCCGACAGGCCGTCGTCACTCGGGATGTTTCCAGGATGGATTAGAGATTTTTCCTGCGCAGATCGGAATGGAGACCTTTGTAGCCCCCATTGTCAGCGAACGCTTCACTCACGCTGTACCTTTTGACCGAACCGTCTGCGTTATAGCGCTCAATGAGCGTCAACTTTAACAGCGCATCCTTGCCATCACAATCGGTCATATATGCAAACCACTTACCACCGGGAAAATCCTCGCGTTTATAAGTCTGCATAAAATTCTTACTTCTGTCAGATCTCAAATAGACACGCTGCTCATCCTTATCGATAGAAAAAGCTTCACCTTGCCTGCCAGATATCTGAGCAATATAGGCCATACCTCGATTTTTTGTTCCTGTAACCCAACCCTGAGCATTTACGCCTATGTAAACAGGCGCAGGCCTCTCAAGTGAATCCGGCACAGGCTTCTCAAGAGAATCAGGCGCAGGCACAACTTTCTCTGAGGACTCAGTAGCCCGCTCATTTTCCTTGGTGTCCCAATGAGGAGAATCCTCAAAATAAAACCAATCATCGCCACTTTCAACATTAAGGAAGATCTGAAGTAG
>NZ_LJQT01000229.1:0-1440 GCF_001400515.1 Pseudomonas meliae
CATTAAAGCCTCTGGCCGAAAGGCGTGGGAGCGAACGTGTTCGCGAAAGAGCCGTTACATTCGCCGGAAGTTCATCGATTGAATTACAGTCTTCGCGGACAAGTCCGCTCCTACAGAAGCCCCCTCATTAAAGCCTCTGGCCGAAGGGTGTGGGAGCGAACGTGTTCGCGAAAGGGCCGTTACATTCACCGGAAGCTCATCGATTGAATTACAGTCTTCGCGGACAAGTCCGCTCCTACAGAAGGCTCATCATTAAAGCCTCTGGCCGAAAGGCGTGGGAGCGAACTTGTTCGCGAAGGGGTCTTTATGATCGCCGAGAATACATCGACTGACACACTGTCTTCGCGGATAAGCGAAGCGTCGCTCGGTCCGCTCCTACAGAGGTCTCGCTCTCCTTCGTTGGTCTGAGCGTAGTGCCTCAACGGCTGTAGCTGATCCGTCCATCCACCAGCGTATAGCGTACCGAGCCGGGCAGGCAGTGGCCGATGAAGGGGCAGTTCTCGCCTTTTGACAGCCAGGTCTCGCCCGCAACCGTCGAGGCGGCAGGGTCGAACAGCACGATATCCGCTGGCGCACCGGCACTTAGCTTGCCGGCTGGCAGGCGCAAGGCGGCGGCAGGGCCGCTGCTCAGGCGGGCGATCAGGGTCGGCAGGTCGAGCAGGCCGTCATCCACCAGCGTCATGGCCAGCGGCAGCAGCAGCTCAACGCTGCTGATTCCCGGTTCCGTGGCACCGAACGGCGCCAGCTTGGCGTCACGCTCATGTGGCTGGTGATGGCTGGAAATCGCCTGAATGACACCGCTCTTCACCGCTTCACGCAGACCATCGCGGTCTGCGCGAGTGCGCAGTGGCGGCTGGACGTGATAGAGGCTGGAGAAGTCGATCAGCGCCTCGTCAGTCAGAATCAACTGATACAACGCCACATCCGCTGTCACTGGCAGACCACGTGCCTGCGCCTGGGCAATCAGCGCCGCACCACGCGCACTGGTCAACTGGCTGAAGTGCGCGCGCACACCGCTTTGCTCGACCAGCAACAGGTCGCGAGCCAGCGCCACTGTCTCGGCCGTCTCGGGGATGCCCGCCAGACCCAGAAACGCCGCCGTCGCGCCATCGTGCGCCAGACCACCTTCGGCCAGATCACGATCCTGCGAATTGAAAATCACCGTCAGGTCGAAGGTGGCCGCATATTCCAGCGCCCGGCACAGCGTACGGGTGTTGTTGAAGCTGCTCAGACCGTTGCCGAACGCCACGCAGCCTGCGTCGCGCAGGGCGATCAGCTCTGCCAGTTGTTCGCCTTCCAGGCCCTTGCTCAGTGCGCCGACAGGAAACACCTTGCTGAAACCGGCTTCACGGGCCCGGTCCAGAATCAGTTCGGCCACCGCCGAGGTGTCGAGCACCGGTTTGGTCTGCGGCGGGCAGCACAGGCTGGTCACGCCGCCAT
>NZ_LJQT01000229.1:1455-26533 GCF_001400515.1 Pseudomonas meliae
CTGCCACCGCCGCGCGGGTTTCGCTGGCGATGCTGCCTTTGCGGCTGTAGCCCGGCTCGCGCAGGGACACGTTGAGGTCGACCAGACCGGGTGCTGCGACCAGTCCGGCAGCATCGATGATCTGGGTGGGCTCGAAACCCTCCGGGGCGGCACCGATAGCGGTGAGCTTGCCTGCTTCAACATGCAGGTCGGTAACCTGATCCATCCCGCTGACCGGGTCGATGACGCGAGCGCCGAGGATGCTGAGCTTCACTGGGCGTTCTCCTGTTCGAATTGACGTTGTGCGTTTTGCCCGCTCATGGCCATGGACAGCACTGCCATGCGGATTGCGATGCCGTAGGTCACTTGATTGAGAATCACCGAATGCGCGCCGTCGGCCACTGCCGATTCGATCTCCACGCCGCGGTTGATCGGGCCGGGGTGCATGACAATCGCATCCGGCTTCGCGGCCGCAAGGCGCGCGGTGGTCAGGCCGAACAGACGGTAGAACTCGCCTTCGCTGGGCAGCAGTCCACCGGTCATGCGTTCGCGTTGCAGGCGCAGCATGATGACCACGTCCACGTCCTTCAAACCTTCGTTGAGGTCGGTGTAGACCTTCACCCCGTATTGTTCGACGCCGACCGGCAGCAGGGTTTTCGGCCCTATCACGCGGATGTCCGGGCAGCCGAGCGCCTGGAGTGCGAGCATGTTGGAGCGTGCTACCCGTGAATGCAGGATGTCGCCGACGATGGCCACCGACAGGTTTTCAAAGCCGCCCTTGTGCCGACGAATCGTCAGCATGTCGAGCATGCCCTGGGTCGGGTGTGCGTGGCGGCCATCGCCACCGTTGATGATCGCGACATCCGGGCATACGTGTTCGGCGATGAAGTGCGCAGCGCCCGAATCTGCGTGACGCACAACGAACATGTCGGCGGCCATCGCCTCAAGGTTGCGCAAGGTATCGAACAGCGTTTCGCCCTTGCTGGTGGACGAGGTCGAGACGTTCAGCGTGATCACGTCGGCCGACAGCCGCTGCGCAGCCAGTTCAAAGGTGGTGCGGGTACGGGTGGAGTTCTCGAAGAACACGTTGCACACCGTCTTGCCGCGCAACAGCGGGACTTTTTTCACCGCCCGCGCGCCGACTTCAAGGAACGAGTCAGCGGTGTCGAGAATTTCGGTAAGCAGCTCGCGGGGCAAGCCGTCCAGAGACAGAAAATGGCGCAGCTGGCCCTGGTGGTTGAGCTGCAGCGGGCGCTTGGCGTCGAGAGGCGTCATCGCAATGGACTCTTAAAGGGCGGTGGAGAGGTCTTGAAGTTCGAGCGCCAGCGGCTCTGGGCCGGACAGCTTGATGCGTTCATCGGGTGCCAGCGAGAGAGTCGCGCCAACCACATTCGGGCGGATCGGCAGTTCACCGGCGTCCAGGTCCAGCAGGCAGACCAGCGTAACGCTGGCCGGGCGGCCGTAGTCGAACAGTTCATTGAGGGCGGCGCGGACGGTACGACCACTCATCAGCACGTCGTCGATCAGCACCAGATGCTGCCCTTCTATTTCGAACGGCAGGTCCGAAGGTCGCACTTGAGGGTGCAGGCCGTTCTGGCTGAAGTCATCGCGATAGAACGAAACGTCCAGGGTGCCGAGCGGAGCGGGGTTGTTCAGTGCCTTGAGCAGCTCCTGGGCAACCCATACACCGCCCGTGCGGATACCAATGAAACGAGGGTCGCTGATGCCGCGCTTGCTCAGGTGAGCGTTCAGGTCAGTGGCCATCTGACGAATCAATTCGGCGGGATCGGGCAGGCTCATGGTTGCTCCTTCAGAGGCTCGGGCAGCGTCGGTCCGTGGCGCAATGCTCAAGCGATAACGTGGAATCCGGGTATCTCGAAGCGATAAAGGCAGAAAAAGTCACACATTCAACAGCTCGGGGTGCTCGTCCAGCCAGCCTTGCAGAAGAAGCGCAGCAGCAATGGCATCCACCGGATTATCGCGGTAGCTGCCTTTCTGGCCGCCGCGAGCCATGCGCTCGCCCTTGGCTTCGAAGGTGGTCAGGCGTTCATCATGGGTGTAGACGGTTACACCAAAGCGGCCGTTGAGCTTGCGCGAAAACTTTTCCGCGCGCGCGCTCATGTCGCTGGGCGTGCCGTCCATGTTCAACGGCAGACCCACCACGATGGCGTCAGGTTTCCATTCATTGATCAGTGCCTGAACCTTGTCCCAGTCCGGCACGCCATTCTGCGCCTTGAGCGTACAGAGTTCACGTGCCTGACCGGTAATGGCCTGACCGACTGCAACGCCGATCTGTTTGGTGCCGTAATCAATGCCCAGCAGCAGCCGTAAAGCGGCCATCAAGCGTGTCCTGCCTGGGTCGATATGAGGTTGAGATTGATGCCCAGGCGTCTGGCTGCCGCATCCAGGCGTTGCTTGCTGTCGACATCGAACAGGATGGCCGGGTCAAACGAGCAGGTCAGCCAGGCATTATCGGCCATTTCCGCATCCAGTTGGCCTGCGTCCCACCCTGCATAGCCGAGGGTGATCACATTTTGATCAGGCCCGTATCCATCAGCGATGGAAAACAGCACGTCCTGGGAGGTCGACAGCGAAATCCCGCCGGGAAGATTGACTGTGGCCTGAAACGTCTGGCCGCTGGGATGCAGGACAAAGCCGCGATCGGTCTGCACCGGGCCACCCGAATGTATGGCGATTTCCTGGCAGCGTTTGGGCGCAGGAAGCTCCGGTCGCAGTTGTTCGAGTACATCCGCCAAGGTCAGGCTTTGCGGGCGGTTGATCACCAGCCCCATTGCGCCATTGGCGTTGTGCTCGACAACGTAGGTCAAGGTCTGAGCAAAGTTCTCGTCGTGCATGTGCGGCATGGCGATCAGGAACTGGTGCTTTAGATAACTCGGGGAGACTTTTTTCATGAGTCCTAGTTTGGCGTTGCCTTGCGCGCCTGACAACTGACACTTGTACGTGTCGAGTGTCAGTTTGCAAAAAATTCAATTACTCGACAGCTTGTCGCCGCGTGCAAATTTCCAGGTGCGGATGATCTCCAGCCTGTCGATGTCGGCCAGATCGCCGGTGAACGGCGCAAAAGGTGCCGCCAGACGCACGATTCGTTGTGCTGCCTGATCCAGCAAAGGTTGCCCTGATGATTCAAGCACCAGCACTTCATACAACGAGCCGTCGCGATTGATTGACACAAGAAGTCGCAAATTGCCGTAGATCTGCTTGCGTCGTGCTTCTTCAGGATAGTTCAGGTTTCCGACCCGCTCGACCTTCTTGCGCCAGTCGTCCTTGTACCAGGCACCTTTGTCGCGCATGGTCGAGGCCGCATTGAGGCGGTGGATCTTCGGGCGCTTGGCGTAAAGCTGCTGCTCGGTCGACAGTTCGGCTTCCAGGCTGGCAATTTCATTGCTCAGCTCCGAGCTGTCAAAGGTCGGTGCGGCCTTGGTGGTTGGCTCGGGCTTGACTTCATCGCGCTTGGCGACGGTTTTCTGCTGGCTGGGCGCAGTGGTCGCGACGGCAGTCTTTGGCGCTTCCTGCTTGACCACCGGCTTGCTGGCCGGAGGCGGGGTGACCTTGTTGACCTTGGTGTCCTGATACGGCGCCAGCTCGGTGGTCTTGAGCGTTTCGGCCTTGTCCAGCGTGCCACTGCCCTGCTGATCGTCCTGTGCCAGGAAATCCGCCTGTTTAGGCTTTTCTTCACTTTTGAACGTAGCGAGGGTGATTTCCAGGGTCTGCGAGATCTGCTCCGGCTTTACATAGGTGAAACCCACGCCAAGGATCACCGCGAGGTGGATCAGCGCCGCGATCATCATGGTGAAGCCCAGGCGATCGGTAGGACGCACACCCATATTGGCGAGTTCGAGGGGAAGGTCGTTTCTGGCCATGGATGTCATTGGCGGTTCAGCATCTCGTCAGCCTGCATGTCAAAATCCGTGTCGTGTTACAGGTGGCGCATGATAACGCAATGTACGGCGAAGCTCTGTTGCGGATCAGACGAAGGGACGCGTTTGAACCTTGGCCAGCGGCGTCAGTCGTTGATCAGTCCTTGCGCGCCTGCAGCTTCTTATCGATCGCATCCATTAAAAGGCCACCAATATTGGTGCCGAAAGCATTGTCGATTTCGCGGATGCAGGTCGGGCTGGTGACGTTGATTTCGGTCAGGTGCTCACCGATCACGTCGAGGCCGACGAACAACAGGCCTTTTTCGCGCAGGGTGGGGCCGATCTGCTCGGCGATCCAGCGGTCCTTGTCGCTCAGCGGACGGGCTTCGCCACGCCCGCCTGCGGCCAGGTTGCCACGTGTTTCACCTGCGGCAGGGATGCGCGCCAGGCAATACGGGACTGGTTCGCCATCGACCATCAGGATGCGCTTGTCGCCGTCCTTGATGGCGGGCAGGTAGCCCTGCGCCATGATTTGCTGTGTGCCGTGGGCGGTCAGGGTTTCAAGGATCACCGACAGGTTCGGATCGCCCGCCCGATGGCGGAAGATCGACGCGCCGCCCATGCCGTCCAACGGCTTGAGGATGACGTCGCCGTGCTTTTCGGCGAATTCGCGAATGATATCTGCGCGGCGACTGACCAGGGTCGGCGGGGTGTATTGGGGGAACAGCGTGGCGAACAGCTTCTCGTTGCAGTCACGCAGGCTCTGCGGCTTGTTGACGACCAGCACGCCTGCACGCTCGGCCTGTTCCAGCAAATAGGTGGCGTAGACGAATTCCATGTCGAACGGCGGGTCCTTGCGCATCAGGATCACGTCCAGGTTGTCGAGACCTGCGTCGACTTCGGCTTCGAACTCGAACCATTTGGCCGGATCGGCAAACACCTTGAGCGGCTTCATGCGCGCGCGGGCCTGGCCAGCGTCCTGATACAGGTCTTTCTGTTCCATATAGAACAGCGACCAGCCGCGTTCCTGTGCGGCAAGGAGCATGGCCAGCGAGCTGTCCTTTTTATAGGAAATGCGCTCAATGGGGTCCATGACAATCCCTAGGCGAACGCTCATGGGCAATATCCTCTGATCGGTAAGGGCCGCAACGACCGTAAAATTGGCATCAGGGTGACGTTCCGTTTGCTCCGGGTCAAGGGGCAGGCCCGCCACGGTGCGCTTTATGGATTGAGTCTGGAGAGTATGCTAAAAAGGCTCGGCATCCGGTTTTCGATCCTTGGGGATCAATGAAGCGATACCGTCAGGCTCCCAGTGCAGTGCCTCGCAGAATGCGCAAAAATTCGCTGCGGCGATGGAAGAGCAGCTATGGAACAACACGCCTCCGCCTTGAAAGTCATGGTCATCGATGACTCGAAGACCATTCGCCGCACCGCCGAAACACTGCTTAAGAACGCAGGTTGTGAAGTCATCACTGCGATAGACGGTTTCGACGCGCTGGCCAAGATTGCCGATAACCACCCACGAATCATATTCGTAGATATCATGATGCCGCGTCTGGACGGTTATCAGACGTGTGCGCTGATCAAGAACAACCGCGCATTCAAGTCCACGCCGGTCATCATGCTGTCCTCCAAGGACGGTCTGTTCGACAAGGCCAAGGGGCGGATTGTCGGTTCCGATCAGTTTTTGACAAAGCCTTTCAGCAAGGAAGAACTGCTCAGCGCGATCAAGGCTCATGTGCCGGGCTTCGTTGCAGCAGAACAACACATATCATGACGCCCGCGCCCGATGTGGCACGCTCGTAACCTGACGGGGAACACCCATGGCTCGAATATTGATCGTCGATGACTCGCCGACTGAAATGTACAAACTCACCGGCATGCTGGAAAAGCACGGTCATGAAGTGCTCAAGGCCGAAAATGGCGCTGATGGCGTGGCTCTGGCCCGTCAGGAAAAACCCGATGCAGTGCTGATGGACATCGTCATGCCCGGGCTCAACGGCTTTCAGGCCACGCGTCAGCTGACCAAGGATGCCGACACCAACATGATCCCGGTGATCATGATCACCACCAAGGATCAGGAGACCGACAAGGTCTGGGGCAAACGCCAGGGCGCGCGGGATTACCTGACCAAACCGGTGGATGAAGAAACCCTGATGAAAACCCTGAATGCGGTGCTGGCCGGCTGATTGCCGGAATCGCCATGGCCGAGCCACGTACTGCCTTTGAACTGCTTCTTGATATGGATCGACGCTGTCGTTCGCTGGCGGCGGGCCTGCCGCTGCAGGAAGCTCATCAGCAGGATTGGGTCGGCATCGGTTTCCGGATGGGTGAGCAGCGCTTCGTGGCACCTATCGGCGAAATCGCCGAAATCCTTCACGAGCCTCATCATGCAGTGATGCCGGGCGTGAAGTTCTGGGTGGCGGGTATCGCCAATCTGCGCGGCCGACTGTTGCCACTCATGGATTTATGCGGGTTTTTCGGCCATGAACTGACCCCCGCGCGCAAACAGCGCCGGGTGCTGGTTGTCGAGCACAACGATGTGTTCGCCGGTCTGCTGGTCGATGAGGTGTTCGGCATGCAACGTTTCAGTCAGTTGAGCCTCATACCCCAGACATCACAAGACATCGATCAAGGTATCGCGCCGTTCTTGCGCGGGCAGTTCATTCGCGAGCAGGCGTGGCAGATATTCAGTCCGTGGGCGCTGGTGCAGTCTGCAGACTTCATGGACCTGGCATCTTAGGCTCTGGTTTGTTTTGTTTCACAATTGATCCAGGCGGGGGCCTGATTAATGAGTAATACAGGCAGATCAAGGGAAGGCGCGCGCAGCCGGACGCAGATTATTCTGCTGTTTGTCGCGCTTATCGTTTTCATCATGTTGCTGTTCGCCAACTTCGCCTATCTCAACACTCAATCGAACTACGACAAACAGTACATCGGGCATGCTGGTGAGCTACGCGTGTTATCCCAGCGCATCGCGAAAAACGCCACCGAAGCGGTCGCCGGTAAAACCCAGGCGTTCAAGCTGCTGGCCGATGCGCGCAACGATTTCGACGTGCGCTGGGGCTACCTGAGAAAAGGCGATCCGGCCACCGGGCTGCCTGCGGCTCCTGATCTGATACGCGACGAATTGCGCACCGTTCAGCGCGACTGGGAAGGGCTGCGCAAAAGTACCGATGTGATTCTGGCCAGCGAACAGACGGTTTTGTCGCTGCATCAGGTGGCTGCGACACTGGCCGAAACCATCCCGCAATTGCAGGCCGAATACGAAAAAGTCGTGGAAAGCCTTCTGCAAAGCCGTGCGCCGGCTGCGCAGGTGGTGGTTGCGCAACGTCAGGCGCTGCTCGCAGAACGAATCCTCGGCTCGGTCAATACCGTGCTGGCCGGTGACGAAACAGCGGTGCAGGCAGCCGATGCGTTTGGCCGCGACGCCAGCCAGTTTGGTCGTGTGCTCAACGGCATGCTGGAGGGCAACGCCACGCTGCGAATCTCCCAGGTCGAAGACCGCGATGCCCGTGCACGGCTGGCGGAAATTGCCGAGCTGTTCGAGTTTGTGTCCGGCTCGGTGGACGAGATTCTTGAAACCTCGCCCGAGCTGTATCAGGTGCGTGAGGCGTCCGGAAACATTTTCAACACCTCACAGACCCTGCTGGATGAAACCTCGGTACTCACCAACAGCCTGGAAAACATGGCCAAGCGTCGTACTGTGAATACCATCGGTGGCTATGTACTGGGCTTGCTGGCGCTGATGTCGATCATCCTTATCGGTCTGGTCATGGTCCGCGAGACCAACCGCCAGTTACGCGAAACCGCGCAGAAGAGCGAGCGTAACCAGACCGCGATCATGCGTTTGCTGGACGAGATCGAAAACCTCGCTGACGGTGATCTGACGGTGACGGCCTCGGTGACCGAAGATTTCACCGGCGCGATTGCCGATTCCATCAATTATTCCATCGACCAGTTGCGCGAGCTGGTGGTGACCATCAACCTGACGGCCGAACAGGTTGCTGCTGCCGTTACCGAAACTCAGGCCACGGCCATGCAGTTGTCTGCCGCCTCCGAGCATCAGGCGCTGCAGATCAGCGCGGCTTCGACGGCAATCAACGACATGGCAGCGTCCATCGATCAGGTGTCGACCAATGCATCGGAATCCTCGGCGGTGGCAGAGCGCTCCGTAGCGATTGCCAACAAGGGCAACGAGGTCGTACACAACACCATCCACGGCATGGACAACATTCGCGAACAGATTCAGGACACGTCCAAGCGTATTAAGCGCCTGGGTGAGTCTTCTCAGGAAATCGGCGATATTGTCAGTCTGATCGACGATATTGCCGATCAGACTAATATTCTGGCCCTCAACGCGGCCATTCAGGCTTCGATGGCCGGTGATGCCGGACGTGGCTTTGCCGTGGTGGCTGACGAAGTACAGCGGCTGGCCGAGCGCTCGTCGTCTGCCACCAAGCAGATCGAAACGCTGGTGCGGGCCATTCAGAACGACACCAACGAGGCGGTCATCTCCATGGAGCAGACCACCAGCGAGGTGGTACGCGGCGCACGACTGGCGCAGGACGCCGGGGTGGCGTTGGGGGAAATCGAAGGGGTTTCCCGAGTGCTGGCCGAACTGATCGAAAGTATCACCGATGCCGCTCACCAGCAGGCCGAGTCGGCCGGTCAGATTTCACAGATCATGACTGTCATTCAGCAGACCACCTCGCAGACCACCTCGGGCACCTCGGCCACGGCCGAAAGCATCGGCAATCTGGCAAAAATGGCCAGCGAAATGCGTCGTTCGGTATCGGGTTTTGCCCTGCCGTCATCGAAGAAAGCCGGATGATGTACAACCAATGAACAACCTTGATTGGGTAACAGGCGGTACTCGTCATGGCTGATCGTCACGATTACGTGGCCCTTGAATGGCTTAAGGGCGAAATCGCCGAAACGCTGCGCCAGGCCCGCAACGAGCTGGATGCCTTCATTGAAGACCCGGCCAACAGCGCGGCGATGGCCGAATGTCTGAACCTGGTGCATCAGGTTCACGGCAGCCTGCAGATGATCGAGTTTTACGGCGCGGCGTTGCTGGCCGAGGAAATCGAGCAACTGGCGCTGGCAGTCCAGCAGAACCGTGTCAGCCATCCGGCGGAGTCCGAGCAACTGCTGATTCAGGCCATGAGTCAGTTGCCGGTTTATCTGGAGCGTATCCACTCCGCGCGCCGCGACCTGCCGTTGGTGGTGTTGCCGTTGCTCAATGACCTGCGCAGTGCGCGGGGCGAAAGTCTGCTCTCGGAAACCAGCCTGTTCGCCCCGCAACTGGTCGTCGTTCCTGCGCTCGATGACCAGGAACTGGCGCGGCGCAATACCCCTGAATTGCCCAACCTGCTGCGCAAGCTGCGTCAGACCTTGCAGGCGGCGCTGGCGGGCCTGATGCGCGAGCAGGGCGTTCAGACCCAGCTCGGTTACATGGCCAAGGTGTTTGCCCGGCTGGAGCAGTTATGCGAGGACGCGCCGCTCGGTCCGCTCTGGCGAATCGCCTCGGCGCTGGTCGAAACCATGCTCAACGGCAACTTCACCAACAGCCCGGCCCTGCGCAGCCTGCTGAAGGATGCCGACAAGGAGCTCAAGCGGCTGGCCGAGCAGGGCGTGACCGGCATCAATCAGCCGGCCCCCGAAGAGCTGCTGAAAAGCCTGCTGTTCTACATCGCCAAGTCCGACAGCCTGGCACCGAAGATGCTCGACCTCAAAGACCAGTACGCGCTGGCCGATGCCTTGCCCGGTAACGATGTGGTCAACGAAGAACGCGCACGCATGGCCGGGCCGGACCGCGACGCCATGCGCTCGGTAATCGTAGCCTTGTGCGAAGGGCTGGTCCGGGTCAAGGAACGGCTCGATGTGTTCGTGCGCGGTGACCGCCAGCATTTCAGTGAGCTCAACGCGCTGCTGCCGCCATTGCGGCAGATCGCCGATACCCTGGCGGTGCTTGGCTTCGGCCAGCCGCGCAAGGTGATCATCGATCAGCTTTCTGTCGTTCTGGGGCTGGCGCAGGGGCAGCGCGAGCCCAGCGATGGCGCGCTGATGGATGTTGCAGGCGCCTTGCTCTACGTCGAATCGACCCTGGCTGGCATGGCCGGGAGCAACGAACAGACCAGCCGCGAAGAAAGCCGCCTGCCGACCACTGACCTGACGCAAATTCATCAACTGGTGATTCGCGAGGCCCGCACGGTGTTGCAGCAGGCCAAGGACGTGATCCTCGATTACATCGACGGCGAGTGGGACCGCCAGCGGCTCGACCCGCTTTGCGCGCTGATCATGCAGGTTCGCGGTGCGCTGGCGATGATCCCGCTGGCCCGTGCTGCCAGCCTGCTGGCCGCCTGCAACGAATACATTCAGGAACACCTGCTGGTGGACGAAACCCGTCCCAGCTGGGTTCAGCTCGATTGCCTGGCCGATACAATTACTGGCATCGAGTATTACCTGGAGCGCATGCTCGAAGACCATGAAGCGCCGGGTGATCAGGTCCTCGACATGGCCCAGCAAAGCCTGGCGCGGCTGGGCTATACGCCCGCTGCCGACACCCTTGAAGTGCCGCTGCTGGAAGAAATCATCACCCAGGATGAGTTGCTGGAACTGGATGATCGCAAGGCGCTGGTCAGCCCTGCGCAAACCATTGCCCAGGTCCTCGCCAGCCCGGTGTCGGCAGTCAATCCGCCTGCCCGCAACGTACCCACCAGCCTGTTGCCGCCCTCGGCAGACGAAGAGGCGGTGGACGACGAGTTGCGCGAAGTCTTTCTGGAAGAGGCAGACGAGGTGCTCGACGCATTGCGCGAGTATCTGCCGCGCTGGTTTGCCTCACTGGGCAGCGGCGGCCATTGGGACAGCACCGCACTGACCGAAGTGCGCCGGGCGTTTCATACCCTCAAGGGCAGCGGCCGGATGGTGCGTGCGCTGATTCTCAGCGAACTGGCCTGGTCGGTGGAGAACCTGCTCAACCGGGTGCTGGAAGGCGATGTGCTGCCGGGCCTTGAAGTTCAGCAATTGATGAGCGAAGTGCTGACGCTGCTGCCGTCGGTGATTCGCGATTTCGCCGAGGATGCGCAGCGCCAGCGTAACGATGTCGACCTGCTGGCGGCCCGTGCCCATGCGCTGGCCAATGGGCTTGAGCTGCCGGTACTGCCTGCAGCCCCTGACCCAGTACCAGGCGAAGCGCTTGATCCACAATTGCTGGAAATTTTCCGTCAGGAAGCGCTCGGGCATCTGAATACCCTGGGTCGCTTCCTCGACAACGCGGAACAATCGGCATCGCCTTCGATCAGCGACGCTGTGCTGCGTGCGCTGCACACCCTCAAAGGCAGCGCACACATGGCCGGCGTGTTGCCGATTGCCGAGCTGGCCAGCCCGCTCGACCAGTTGGTGCGTGAATACAAAGCCAACCTTATCGACATCGGCGCGCCCGAACTCGCCCTGCTGCGCCGCGCAGAACCGTTGTTGCACGATGGGCTCAAGCAACTCGACACAACCCCGCTGGCAGCCATTGCGGGTGCTGCGCAGCTGATCGAAGCGGCCCTGGCGCTACTCAACGAGCGGCTCACTGTGGTGCTGCGCGAGTCGGACAGTGGCCTGCGGATCAAGCGTAATCCCACGCTGCTTGCCGGCTTTCTGGCCGAAGGCATGGACATCGTCCTGGACGCGGAAAACCTGTTGCGGCGCTGGCGTCAGCACCCGGGCGAACGTCAGGAGCTGAGCGCGTTGCTCGATGAACTGACCACGCTGGGGCATGGCGCGCATCTGGCCGATCTGCCGCAGGTCGATGAGCTTTGCGAAGCCTTGCTCGACCTATACGGGGCGGTCGAGGAAAGCAGCCTGGCGGTCAGCGAACGCTTTTTCGATGCAGCAGAGAGCGCCCACGAAGCGTTGATCAATATGCTTGATCAGGTGGCTGCCGGTCAGGACGTCGAACCACGTCCCGAGTGCGTGCGAGCCTTGAACCAGTTGCTGGATCAGGCGCTGGACCCTTCGGCGACCGGTCTGGTCAAGAGCGATGGCCACCGGACCCTGAGCGTTACCGAGCTCAACGCGGCCACCGAGCAATTGGCCAGTGAGGCCGAGCACACTGAAACTGCCGGCCCGGACGACGAGATCGTCGAGATATTTCTGGAAGAGGCCGTCGATATCCTCGACAGCGCCGGTCAGGCGCTTACAGCGCTGGCTGGCTGATCCGGAAAACTCTGCGCCGCTGGCCTCACTGCAGCGCGACCTGCACACCCTCAAGGGCGGCGCGCGGATGGCCGAGGTGGCCGAGGTGGGCGACCTTGCCCACGAACTGGAAAACCTCTACGAAGGCTTGATCGACCGGCGCTTCAACCATTCGCCAGCGCTGGCCGAACTGCTGCACGAGAGTCACGACCATCTGGCGATTCTGCTGGAGCAGTTGTATCGGCAGGAAGCGCTCAGTGATTCCTCGGCCTTGATCGAAGCGCTGGGCCGCTGTCGTACGCTCGAGAGCTCAGGGTCTGATGTGCAGGCACCGCCAGCGGCCAGCGAAGATCTTCCCGAACATGACACCGAGCTGCGTGAAGTCTTCCTTGAGGAGGGTTTCGATATCATCGAAAGCTCGGGCGCTGCGCTGGCCCGCTGGCAGGCCGATCCGCACAACCTGCTGGAAGTCGAAAACCTGTTGCGCGACCTGCACACCCTCAAGGGCGGTGCGCGGATGGTCGAAATCGCCCCGATAGGCGACCTCGCCCACGAGCTGGAAACGCTTTACGAAGGGCTTTCTGCCGGCAACCTGCAGCCTGCGCCATTGACGATCAGCCTGTTGCAGAGCGGTCACGATGTGCTGGCCGATATGCTCGACGCAGTGCGTAACGAAAAGCCGCTGCCTGATGCCTCGCTGCTGATTGAAAGCATCCGCAGACTGGCCAGCGATGAACCGGTGGGCGAGCCGGTGGTTGCGCAAGCCTTTGAAACCGGTCCTGAATCGGTGGTGGCCGTCGCGCCTGCTGCTGACGGCGAGGTCGAGCGCAGTGGGCCGGAAATGGTCAAGGTGCCCGCCGAGCAACTGGAAGACCTGGTCAACCTGGCCGGTGAAACGTCTATTTTCCGTGGGCGGATCGAACAGCAGATTCTGGATTCGCAGGTCGCGCTGCTGGAAGTTGAAACCACTATCGAGCGGATGCGCGATCAATTGCGTCGCCTGGATATGGAAACCCAAGGCCGTATTCTCAGTCGCGAGCAGGTTCAGGCCGAGCGGCTGGGTTATGAGGAATTCGACCCGCTGGAAATGGACCGTCATTCGCAGTTGCAACAGTTGTCGCGTGCGCTTTTCGAGTCTGCCTCCGACCTGATGGACCTCAAGGAAACCCTCGGTGCGCGGGCCCGCGACGCTGAAACGCTGCTGTCGCAACAGGCCAGGGTCAACACCCAGTTGCAGGAAGGCCTGATGCGTACGCGCATGGTGCCGTTCGAGCGCCTGGTGCCGCGTTTGCGTCGCGTGGTGCGCCAGGTTGCCTCGGAACTGCACAAGAAGGTCCATTTCGAGGTCGGCAATGCCGACGGTGAAATGGACCGAAATGTGTTGGAAAGGATGGTCGCGCCGCTGGAGCACATGCTGCGCAACGCTGTTGATCATGGCCTGGAAAGCACCGAAAAACGCATCGCTGCCGGTAAGCCGGAGCAGGGCCATATCAGCCTTGAGCTGATGTATGAAGGCGGCGATATGGTGATCGAGTTGAGCGATGACGGCTCGGGTGTCGACCTGGCGGCCGTGCGCCGCAAGGCCATCAAACGCGGCATGATCCATCCGGATGCCGATCTGTCCGACCATGAGGTTTTGCCGTTCATTCTGCAGGCGGGGTTTTCCACCAGCGAGATCATCACCCAGATTTCCGGACGTGGCGTCGGCATGGATGTGGTGCATGCCGAGGTCAAACAACTGGGCGGCTCGATGGTCATCGACTCGGTGCCTGGCAAGGGCACGCGCTTCCGTATTCGCCTGCCTATTTCGGTGTCGGTCAACCGTGCGCTGATGGTGACCTGCGGCGAAGAGCAATATGCCGTGCCGCTCAATACCGTCGATGGCATCGTGCGCGTCATGGCCAACGAGCTGGATGGCTATTACCAGACCAGCCCGCCGCGTTATCAATACGGCGGACGCAGCTACGAGCTGCGTTATCTGGGCGAGTTGCTGGGCAGCAGTCCACCCAGGCTTGCCGGGCAATTGCAGCCGCTGCCTGTATTGCTGGTGCATTTGCAGGATCAGTGGGTGGCGGTGCAGGTCGATGCGCTGGCAGGTTCACGCGAAATTGTGGTCAAGAGCCTTGGTACGCAGTTCTCAAGGGTGCAGGGCATTTCCGGTGCGACCATTCTGGGTGATGGGCGTGTGGTCCTGATTCTCGACTTGATGGCGCAGATTCGTACCTTGCAGGGCTTGCCTTTCAGAGGGTTGGCGCCTGTCTACCACGAAGCCGAGCACGCCAGGCCGTTGTTGGTGATGGTGGTGGACGATTCGGTGACGGTACGCAAAGTCACCAGCCGGTTGCTTGAGCGCCACGGCATGCATGTGCTGACCGCCAAGGACGGGATTGACGCCATGACCCTGTTGCAGGAGCACACGCCTGACATCATGCTGCTGGATATCGAAATGCCGCGCATGGACGGCTTTGAAGTGGCCAGCCAGATCCGCCAGGACGAACAGCTCAAGGAACTGCCGATCATCATGATCACTTCCCGCTCGGGCCAGAAGCACCGGGATCGGGCCATGGCGGTGGGCGTCAACGAGTACCTGAGCAAGCCTTATCAGGAAACCGTGTTATTGCTTACTGGAGCCAGATCCATGTCTGAAGGTACGTTCCAGACCAGTCGCCTGACCAGCCTGACCGGCCTGCTGCTGCCGTTGAGTGACCGGCATTTGCTGTTGCCCAACGTCGCGGTCGCCGAGTTGATCGACTACCAGGACTGCAGCGCGGAGCCGGACGCTCCCGAGTGGTATCTGGGACCTATCAGCTGGCGCGAGCTGACCTTGCCGCTGCTCAGTTTCGAAGCCGCCTGCGGAGGCCGCACCCGCGTGGGTGGCCGGGCCCGGATTGTAGTGCTCAATGCACTGGGCGGGCGTAACGACGTCAGGTTCATCGCGTTGCTCACCCAAGGCATTCCGCGCTCGTGCAAGGTCGACAGCCAGTTGAGCTACGTCGACGTCCCACTGGCCGAACTGGAGCTGGCTGCCGTACAGATCGGCGAAACCGTCGCGCGCATCCCCGACCTGGAAGGGCTGGAGCAGTGGCTGGTGGATGCAGGGCTGTCATAGGTAAAGAGGACGCAGAGCGTCNNCATGCGACGCGGAGCGCCGCACGATAGTTACAGGATTATCCAGCGTGGGAATGCCGTGCGTGACGCTCCGCGTCACAAATCTGCGCCGCGCCGCGTAGCACGATAGTTGAGGTTATCGCCCACGCTGAGGATGGGCACGATAGGGGACCAAAAGCCTCACGACGAACAGCTGATTTCCAGATGCTTGCCCCAGTCCGGTGGTCGCTGGGCGTAGCCTTCCATTCCGGGTTGTTCGGTGAAGGGCGTGCAGAGCACTTGGTGCAGGCGGCGGACTTCTGCATAGTCACCTTTTTCCGCTGCGGCGATAGCGTTCTGCGCCAGGTAGTTGCGCAGGATGTACAGCGGATTGACCGCGTGCATGCGGGTTTGACGCTCTTGCTCGGTGCCTTTGTCCTCGCCGGCAATACGCGCCAGATACGCTTCTGCCCAGCCATCGAAGCCCTTGATGTCGACAAAGTCGTCGCGCAATGTGCGCAGCGCTTCTACGGCGGGCTGATCGCCCAGACGACGGAAAAACAGGGTGTAATCCACGCCGCTGTTCTGCATCAGCTTCAGCAATTGGCTGACCAGTTGTTCGTCCTGATCTTCGGCAATGGTCAGGCCCAGTCGACGACGCATCAGGTCAAGGTAGTGCGCTTGATAAAACGGCAGGAACAAGCCGATAGTCTCGCGTAACGCTTCCACGCTGATGAACGGCGTCAGCGCCTGCGCCAGTGCGCTCAGGTTCCATTGCGCGATGGGCGCCTGATTGCTGAAGGAGTAGCGTCCCTCGTGATCGGAGTGATTGCAGATGAAGTGCTCGTCGAAATCATCCAGAAACGCAAACGGACCGAAATCGAAGGTAATGCCCAGAATCGACATGTTGTCGGTGTTCATCACGCCGTGGCAGAAACCGTAGGCCTGCCACTTGGCAATCAGCTCGGCGTTACGCTCGACGATTTCGCGGAACATCGCCAGATACGGCTCTGGCTGCTCCTGACAATGCGGGTAATGCATCGTCAGTACATGTTCGGCCAGTGTCTTCAATTGCTCTGGCTGTTTGGTGTAGAAGAAGTATTCAAGACTGCCGAAGCGCACATGGCTCTGCGCCAGACGCAGCACCATCGCTGCGTGTTCCTGGGTTTCGCGCCATACCGGCGTGCTGGAGCTGACTACGCACCCTGCACGGCTGCTGGGGATACCCAGCGCGTGCAACGCTTCGGAAGCCAGAAACTCGCGGATCGACGAACGCAGCACGGCGCGCCCGTCACCCATCCGCGAGTACGGCGTGCGGCCCGCGCCCTTGAGGTGCAGGTCCCAGTGTTCGCCTGCGTCGTTATACACCTCGCCCAGCAACAGCCCGCGGCCGTCGCCCAGGCGCGGGTTGTAGGAACCAAACTGATGGCCGGAATAAACCATCGCTCGCGGCTCGGCCTCTGACCACAGCTTGTGGCCGCTGAAGATTTCCGCGAACAGCTGCAGATCGGCTTGTTCAGGGGCCAGGTCCAGCAGCGCCAGCGCGGATTCGCTGGCAACCACAAGCCGCGGCGCATCGATGGGCTCAGGCAGCACGGAAGTGGAGAACGCATCGCCCAGTCGGGCAAAGCGGTTGTCGAAAGTGAGTTCGTCGAGTGCTTTCAAAGCGTATCGCCTCCAGAGGGGAATTTCAGGCTTTCAACGAAGCGGCGGCCTGCCTGGCTCGTCGGGCGTGTTGCAACGGTCAGAACCCGTAGACCGGGTCCCTGGGTGGTAGTTCTGGTGATCGGGGCTGCGCCCGGACTATCGGTTCCGGCTTCGCTCGAAGGCGGCCAGAATCGTTCGTTCCGATTGCACCAGATAATCCTCGAGCATGCGCGTCGCCTCATCGGTCTTGCCCGCGTCAAGGCGCCCGAGTACCGCTGCATTCATGTCCAGATAGGGCGAATGCAGAAGCTCCGGGTCGTTGAGCAGCCCGAAGGCCAGGCGCAACTCTGCTGATATCTGCGCATAAAACGCCGCCAGTCGCGGGCTGTCGGACAGCTCGACGATGGCCTTGTGAAACATCATGTTGGCGGTGCCCACGGCAATCCAGTCCTTGGCCTCACGCGCCTGCACGCCGGCCTCGACCGCATTGCGCATGTGCTGCACGCCAGGATGCTGCGGATACGCCTGGGCAATCGCCCTGCATTCGATAAAGCGCCGGATGCGATAAATATCGATGATCGAGGCCATGTCAGGCTTGGCCACAGTCACGCCGCGGTTGGGTTCATGAGTGAGCAAACCCTCGCGGGTCAGAATTCTGAAAGCTTCTCTCAAGGTATTGCGGGAAATCTGCAGGCTTTCGGCCAGCGCCGCTTCCGAAAGGCGTTGACCGGGAACCAGCTCACCCTCGACCAGCATTCTGCGAAGCTCTGTGGTGATTGATTCTCCAAGCGTACGAGGGAGGAGAGAAGCAGCGTCGTTCATAAAGGGTCCGGATAAGGAAAAGCCGAGTCGATATTCCACGACAGTTCATTGGCTGGCAAGGACGAAGGCCATCCGATGCTTCATCAGGTAGCACACTTGAGTTCAAGCGTAACAATGTGGTGCGCATTGTTGATCCATAACATATGGATTGTTCAACAATATTGTCTTTATGTGTCTACAACTTGGCGCTGTTTAATGCCCTTTGGCATGCTCATTGCTCTGGCAGGTTACCTCTCATCTCAGGAATGCCGCCGTGACACAGACTGCCAATGAGTTCACCAAGGCGCGCCGCGCCTCTTTGATCGCCGCGATCTTCATGATGGCGACGTCTGCCATCGGTCCTGGCTTTCTGACCCAGACAGCCACGTTCACCGCGACTCTGGGGGCGGCGTTTGCCTTCGGCATTCTGGCGTCGATCCTGATCGACTTCGTGGTGCAGTTGAATGTCTGGCGCATCGTGACGCTGACCAGAATGCGCGCATCGGATCTGGCCAACGCAGCGATCCCGGGCAGTGGTTATCTGCTCGCGGTACTGGTCATCTTCGGCGGCCTGGTGTTCAGTCTGGGCAACATCGCCGGTGCGGGCCTGGGCTTGAATGCGTTGACCGGTCTTGACCCCAAATGGGGGGGCGCCTTGAGTGCGCTGATCGCCATTGCGATCTTCTCGTCGCACCGTGCGGGTATTGCGATGGATCGCATCATGATGGTGCTGGGCACCTTGAAGGTCTGCCTGATTCTCTTCGCCGCCTTTGCCTCGCACCCGCCGCTGGGCGAGGCTCTGCGCCAGACCATCCTGCCGGACATGGTTGATTTCGCCGCCATCACCACTATCGTCGGCGGCACGGTCGGTGGCTATATCACTTACGCCGGTGCTCACCGCTTGCTGGATCGCGGCACCGTCGGGGTCGAGAACATCGATGTAGTGTCCAAGGCGGCGCTGACCGGTATTCTGGTCACCGGGGTTGTCCGTTACATACTGTTTCTGGCAATCCTCGGCGTGGTCGCCAGCGGCGTTGTCATCGATGTATCCGGCCAGGGCGCAAACCCTGCGGCCCAGGCGTTCACCGCTGCCGCTGGCAACTTCGGCCTTATCATGTTCGGCCTGGTGCTCTGGGCGGCCGGCATCAGCAGCGTGATCGGCGCGTCCTATACTTCGATGTCGTTCATCACGGTATTTTCCAAACGCATCACCGAGCGCGTGCGCAACCTTGCCACGGTCGGCTTTATCCTGATCACCGTGGTCGTATACGTAATGTGGGGCAAACCACCGGCTGCGCTGCTGGTGTTTGCCGGTGGCTTCAACGGCTTGATTCTGCCACTGGGCCTGAGCATTTTCATGTACGTCGGCTGGCGTCGGTCCGACATGATGGACGGCTACCACTACCCGCGCTGGCTATTGGTGCTGGGCGTGCTGACCTGTCTGCTGTCGTGGTACATGGCGTTCAAATCGGCGGGAGCCATCTTTGCCTTCATCAATGCAGCCTGATTTCGGAGAATAAAAATGCCTGCAATAGACCTCAACAGTGATCTCGGTGAAAGCTTCGGCGCCTGGAGCATGGGCGACGACGAGGCGATTCTCGATGTGGTCAGCAGCGCCAATGTGGCCTGCGGTTTTCATGCTGGTGATCCAGCCGGCATCCTGCGCACCCTTGAGGCCGCTGCGGCCCGGGGCGTGGCCATTGGTGCGCATGTGGCTTACCCGGACCTCGTCGGGTTTGGCCGCCGCAATATGGATATCCCGAGCGACCAACTGACCGCCGACGTCATTTACCAGATCGGCGCGCTTCAGGGGCTGGCGCGCAGCGCTGGTACCAGCGTGACATACGTCAAACCCCACGGCGCGCTGTACAACACCATCGCTGGCGATCAGCGCCAGGCAGCGGCGGTCATTCAGGCGCTGCTGCGCATCGACCCTGCGCTGAAGCTGGTGTGTCTGGCCAATTCGCCACTGCTTGGCTGGGCGCGGGAAGCCGGACTGGCGTGCGTCGCCGAAGCGTTCGCCGACCGCGCCTATACCGCTGAAGGCACGCTGGTCTCGCGCTCGCGGCCCGGTGCCGTGCTGCACGACGCCGAGCTGATCGCCGAACGCATGCTGCGTCTGGTGCGCGACAGGGTTATCGAGGCTGAAGACGGCCGCGAAATCAGTCTGCAAGCCGATTCTATCTGCGTACACGGCGACAGCCCGGGCGCGGTGAACATCGCCCGCATCCTGAAAGACCGTTTGCACGACGCAGGCGTTACCGTCCGCGCATTCAATAGGGGCTGATCATGAACAACACCTTGCAACACGCCCGTCAGGCGGCTATCGACGCACGTGCCCGCTATCGACAAGGGTTTGTTTCGCCAACCGCAGGTCAGGCTCCCGGTTTGACCCAGTGCAACATGATCACGCTGCCGCGCGACTGGGCCTATGACTTTCTGCTGTTCGCCCAGCGCAACCCGCAAGCCTGCCCAGTGCTGGATGTGACCGAGCCTGGCAGTTACACCACGTTGCTGGCCGAACAGGCCGACCTGCGCACTGACCTGCCGTTGTATCGGGTCTGGCGTGATGGGCAACTGGCTGAAGAAGTCAGCGACGCCAGCGAAATCTGGGCGCAGCACGGCGATCTGGTCAGTTTTCTGATCGGCTGCAGCTTCACCTTCGAAACCGACCTGATGAACGCCGGGATCGACGTGCGCCATATCAGCGAAGGCTGCAACGTACCGATGTACCGCAGCAATCGTGTCTGTCGACCTGCCGGGCGCTTGCAGGGAAACATGGTGGTTTCTATGCGGCCCATCGCTGCGGACCGGGTTGCCGAGGCAGCGCGGATCACCGGGCGCTACCCCGGCATGCACGGCGCGCCGGTGCATGTCGGCGAACCTGAGCTGCTTGGCATCAAGGACTTGGCCCATCCGGACTTCGGCGATGCGGTGAGCATCAAGCCCGGCGAGATTCCTGTGTTCTGGGCCTGCGGCGTGACCCCGCAGGCGGTTGTGATGGCGTCTCGTGTGCCGTTCGCGATTTCCCATGCGCCGGGGCACATGTTCATTACCGATATTCCGGACAGCTACTACCACGTATAGGAGAGGCTCATGCGTTTCTACCCGGCCAACCTGGACGCGCTCCTGGTTGAACTGTCGAACCTGGACGAGGCTCTGGCCCTGTTCGAATCGCTACAGCAGATGCCCATTTTCGGCGTGGAGGAAATCGTTCCGGCGGCCCGGACGCTGCTGGTGCATTTTCGCCCGTCCGCCATCGGTTTCGAGGCGCTGGCGGCGCAGATTGCCTCGCGTGACATTCGCGGCAGCGCTCGCGAGCCCGGCAAGCTGATTGAAATACCCGTGCATTACAACGGTGAAGACTTGGCTGATGTGGCCCGCGAGCTGGACATCAGCGTTGACGAAGTGATCAAGCGTCACACCGGCAGCGACTACAACGTTGCCTTCTGCGGCTTTGCCCCCGGTTTTGCCTACCTCAGCGGCGGTGCCGGGTTTGTGGTGCCGCGGCGCAGCACGCCGCGCACGCGCATTCCGGCTGGCGCAGTGGCGTTGGCTGGTGGCTTCAGCGGTGTTTATCCACAGGCCAGCCCCGGAGGCTGGCAGATCATCGGCGTGACTCACTCAAAAATGTGGGACCTGGGCCGCGACGAGCCAGCCTTGCTTCAGCCTGGCTATCGCGTGCGCTTTCAAGACGCCGGTCCGCTGCCCGTGACCAGCGTTTCGGTTGCTGCACCCGTTCGTCAGCAGGCGTCGACAATCACCGAAGACTATCTGCAAGTCGTTACGCCGGGTCTGCAGACCCTGTTTCAGGACCTGGGGCGTCCCGGTCGGGCAGGGCAGGGTGTTTCCGCATCGGGTGCGCTGGATCGCGGCGCATTACGTGCGGTCAATCGCGCAGTAGGCAACGAGCCAGGCACTGCTTGTCTGGAAATTCTCATGGGTGGCCTGACGTTTACCTGTCAGGGCCAGGCCGTGGTAGCGGTTACCGGTGCTCAGGCGCCTGTCGAGGTGCTGATGGCTGATGGCCAACGCATGCAGCCGCCGCTTTACGCGCCGTTTTCGTTGCAGATCGGCGATCAGGTGAGCATCGGTTCGCCCACCGCAGGCTTGCGCAGTTATCTGGCCGTGCGCGGCGGTTTTGTCCACGAGCCGGTGCTGGGTAGTCTGTCCACCGACACGCTGGCCCAGGTGGGGCCCGCAGCGCTGGCGGCGGGTGACCGGCTGGGCTTCAGGCGCAGAACCGGTGGTGCTGCGGTGTCGACTGGCGAACAACCGGCCTTCGATATGCCGCGTAATGATCAGGTCATTACGCTGGATGTGGTCATGGGGCCGCGCAGCGACTGGTTCACCGCCGAGGCGCAGGCGTTGCTTGCGCAGCAGACCTGGCTGGTCACACCGCAATCCAACCGGATCGGTATCCGCCTGGCGGGCGAGCAGTCGCTTGCGCGCGCCGTCAGTGGCGAACTGCCCAGCGAGGGCACCACGGTCGGTGCCATTCAGGTGCCGCCCAGTGGCCAGCCGGTACTGTTTCTGGCGGACCACCCGTTGACGGGCGGTTACCCGGTCATCGGCGCAGTCGCTACCTATCACCTGGACAAGGCCGGGCAGATTCCGGTCAATGCCCGCATTCGTTTCAACCCGCTGAGCGCCTTCGAGCCAGTGCGCTCCGCCACTTCAGACGAGACCAATAACAGATGAAAAAGGTTCTGATTGCCAACCGTGGCGAAATTGCCGTGCGTATTGCCCGCGCCTGCCGTGACTATGGGGTTGCCTCGGTGGCCGTGTATGCCGATGCCGATATAGACGCGCTGCATGTGTGTCAGGCCGATGAAGCCTACGGGCTGCAAGGTGAGCGCCCGACCGACACCTATCTGAACATCGAAAAACTGCTGGCAGTGGCTGCTCGCGCCGGTGCCGACGCGGTTCACCCGGGGTATGGCTTCCTCTCGGAACGCGCCGACTTTGCCCGCGCCGTGATCGACGCCGGCCTGACCTGGATCGGCCCGGACCCTGCAACCATCGACGCATTGGGTGACAAGGTGCAGGCCCGGCGCATCGCTTTGAAAGTCGGTGCGCCGCTGGTAGCTGGCACTGAAAACCCGGTGAAAGATGCTTCTGAAGTGCTTGCGTTCGCCGAGCAGTACGGTCTGCCGATTGCCATCAAGGCGGCATTTGGCGGCGGCGGTCGAGGCTTGAAGGTGGCCTGGAAGCTGGATGAAGTCAGCGAACTGTACGAGTCTGCGGTGCGTGAAGCGGTGACCGCGTTCGGTCGTGGCGAGTGCTTCGTCGAACGCTTTCTGGATCGCCCACGGCACATTGAAGCGCAGATCATCGCCGACCGGCATGGCCGGGTGGTTGTGGTCGGCACCCGGGATTGCTCGTTGCAGCGTCGCAACCAGAAGCTGATCGAGGAAGCCCCGGCCCCTTACCTGACCGACGAGCTGCGCCAGCGCATTCACGAGTCGGCCCGTGCGGTTTGTGCCGAGGCAGGCTATGTCGGTGCCGGTACGGTGGAATTCCTGCTCAGTGGCGACGGCACCCTGTCATTCCTGGAGGTCAATACGCGCTTGCAGGTGGAACACCCGGTGACTGAAGAAACCAGCGGTGTGGATCTGGTCATCGAACAACTGCGCGTGGCCGACGGCCTGCCGCTGTCGTTCGACGGTACGCCGGTACCGCGCGGCCATAGCTTCGAATTCCGCATCAACGCCGAAGATGCAGGCAACGGCTTCCTGCCGACCCCGGGCACCATCGACGTGTTTCAGCCACCGTCCGGACCGGGCGTGCGGCTGGACACCGGCGTGACAGAAGGCTCGCGAGTGTCAGCGAACTTCGATTCGATGATCGCCAAACTGATCGTCACCGGCGCAACCCGCGAACAGGCCATCAGCCGCGCCCGCCGTGCGTTGGCCGAGTTCAAGGTGGAAGGCGTGGCCACCGTGCTGCCGTTCCATCGGGCGGTCATGGACCATGATGACTTCACGGCGTCCAATACCTTTGCCGTCCACACCCGCTGGATCGAAACCGACTTCGCCGAGCACGTCACCATCGCCCCGCGCAACGCAGAACCGGCCGACCCGGGCGTGCTGCGCACCTTCGTTGAAATCGACGGCAAACGCCACGAACTGGGCCTGCCTGCTGCGCTGCTGGCCGGTATGAGCCTGAACGCTGCCGCACCGGCTGACGCCAGCCAGCCAGCTGCCGACGCCCCTGACCCGCACGCAGTACTGACGCCGGTCGCGGGCAACCTGCATGCCTGGGCGGTTGAAGACGGTGCGACGGTAGAGAAGGGACAGGTGATCGCGATCATGGAGGCGATGAAGATGGAAACATCGATATTGGCGCCGTGTGCCGGAACCGTGCAGATCAGCAAGGAGCCTGGCGGGTATCTGGAGGCGAAGGTGGTGATTGGGCGGGTTGAGGCTGCCGACTGATCGGGTTGTTAGGTGCTCCGCACAACCGGGTGTTGCCGCTCGGTTGATGCGTGTTTTTCAAGGTAAGTCAGAGATCACCTGCGGCACGGCAACAGACAGATATCACCTCCAAAAAGCACGCCGCAATTCCGGGTTGCCATCATCTGACAACCCACCTGCGAACGCGGATGCGACTAAATAATCAGGCTCAAATGCTTCAGGATCCAGGTCTTGATCGCGTTGGTCGGCGCCAAACTGAACATCGGAAACCGCCGTTACGATTGAATTTGCAGCCGCGTGCGCGACGAACATCGCAGGCCACTCATCGGGTTCATAGCATTCATTCTCGACCAAAGATACATAAAAACCATCTCGTACGGCCATCGCGTCGGCCTCATTAAAAGCGCCACTGGCAGCCTGAAGCGCAACAGTCAGAACAGGTTCAATGCGTCGATCATTACCAAACTTCTTTGTCCAGAATCCAATGCCGTGTTGCACGCAGACGATATTCAGCTTTGTCAGTATCTGTTTTTGTTCGTTGGTATTTTTGTTTTCAGTGATCATCGCCCATAGACGCGTTCGTAGAGGACGTTCTAATTCACCTTTGGGCGAGCTTTGGATTTCAGTCAGGAGTTTTATGATGAGGGTTTCGTGTTCTTTTTTCATTTGAGCTTCTTAATCGGGTGGGCAGTATTCTCGTGTGAAGTCATGTGCAAGGTGCTCGGGCTTCAGTATGAGTTTCCTGAACGATTCCGGCAGCAATTCCTGCTCGGGGTTGGCGAGGTTCTTGAGCTTGAAAAAGCGGCTGTTTTGCAGCAAATGCGCCGCGGGAGAGATCCATCAATATTTGTGCCTCCTTAGAAGCAGAGGGACCAGCCTCTCAGCATTGGCGAGAACTGACAAGTCGTGGTGTGATTCTGGTACGTAGAGCCTTGAGACTATCAGTGTGTTTGTGACATATGGAACTGACAACCACCAACCGTAAAATTCTGAAAATCCCGTAGGAGTTGAGCTACAGACGCATTCGACATCTTGCAGTTGCTGGATCCGCTAAGGAGGCGCTGCAAAAATAGCCAACTGTCC
>NZ_LJQT01000452.1:0-2892 GCF_001400515.1 Pseudomonas meliae
CTACTTCAGACCTTCCTTAGCCACTCATAAGGTTGGTTCTGAGGCCCAGCGCTGTGCAAAAAGCCAAGGCCAAGCGCTGAGTCACACAAGACGTACTGAAAACTTCACTAAACAGCTGCGCCACTTAACCGGGCACGGGATTTACCATGTACATAATTCAATATTGGCTTCTCGACCATGAGCCACGATAAGGTAGCGAGCACAATGACCACGGCGACAGACGCTGACAGTGAGGCATAAAAACTTAAACCAGAAACATTAATCATCAACTGCTGAACGGGAAATGCGTAGAGGTACATCCCATAAGAAATATCAAATCTGGACCTGATAATTGTATCGCTGAAAAACGTCCCAACCATCAGGACCAGTACGCTAATACCTACACTTGCCAGCACCATAACCCAAGGCGTATTCAATGAAAAAAAGACAAGCATTATAGAGAGTATACCTACCACGATCTTTGTCTTCGGACTGGCAAACAATGCTTTATAAAAATACAAAGAAGCGCCTACAAAAAACGCGATTCCGACCGTCGAATAAGCCAGAAGCTTTGGCGCCATTGGATGCGATGAAGTCGAGCATATATACGTTGTGAGACAAAAAAACAACGCAATGAACAAAGGTGTTGTGACACTACGCATCAGGAGCAGCGCCAAGGCGAGCGCTACGTAAAATCCGAATTCAATCTTTAACGTCCACAAGCTTCCATTAAAGGAGTCGTTGAATATAAAGTCACTTGTTATCTCACTGATGTCGGCACGACCAAACATCGAAATTTTCAGAAAGTCGATCAGCGCATCCAGACTTAAGACATACTCAGCACCGCGCCCCTTGCTGAACAGAAGGCCTGCAATGTATACCATCACACCTGCACATACGATCAGGGCAGGAAATAGTCGCGCTATTCTTTTTTCCAAGTAACGATACACACTAGGCGTGTTTAAGAAGCTTTGAGAAATCAAAAAACCCGATATCACAAAAAACGCAAGCACTGCAATGGCACCTAACGAATTATACCCCTTTAGCATAGGCTCTTGAAAACCAGACAGTACATAATGATGGCTAACTAACACGGCCAGTGCGGCCACGTGCCTGATCAAGTCGAACGCGTTATTGCGATTAATCACATGTTGCTCCAGCAGCGGTAAGATTTTTATTGAACTCAAAGGAACTGGCGGCATGTAGTCGGCTGCCGGTGTCATCCATTTTTCTACTGAAATGATATTACCATTACACCTGCCCCAACCATATCGCAATCATCAAGCTCAAGTTACCTCGCAGCGTCTGCCTGTATATCCCGGTCTTTCGAAGTGTGCAAACGCGCTTAAAAACCCCCTGCCTGCGACCGCTTTCAAAATGCGCCAGGACGCCGCGGTTCTCCTCAGTAAGCATAAACTCCATACCTTTGAGAACTGTCACGTTCGCGTCATTCCATTCGGCAAACCGTCCTGAAAGCATTTTGCGAAAACGTACCAGTCTGTCACGAGCGCTGGCATTGGCACCAATCAGGTTGCCGCTGTGCTGGCGATAATCCAGGCAGGGCTCAGTGTCATAGGACACCTGACCACCGCACCCTGAAACCAGGAGGTAGGTCAGCCAGTCATGGGCTATCAAGGGAGACCGGTCAGGTAACCTGCACAATAATCGACGTGCCGCCTGATTGATCAGCATTGTATTGGCGCCTGCCAGACTTTGAACCAACGCGTTTCTGAAGGACGGCGGTTTACTGAACAACGGAGATACCCCGATCACACCCAGATCCGCATCGACCAGACGGGTTCTACCGCAGTAGAGCGCGGGAATGCTGCTGTTGGCGCTCTCGAGCAGATCGACACTGCGCTTGAGCTTGTCGTTGAACCAGACATCATCCTGATCGCTGAAAGCAAAATAATCGGCCTCTATTTCAGAACGCTGAACCAGAGAAATGAAGTTTTCTGCAAAGCCCTTACAAGGCCCGCTGAAAATCACCAACCGCTCCTGCCCCCAACGCACCTTGTAGTCGGACAAAATGTCAGAAGTGTCATCAGTTGACGCATCGTCGGAAACATAAAGCATCCAATTGCGAAAGGTCTGAGCGGCAAATGATTCAAGCTGCTCACGAAGATACGCAGCACCGTTATAGGTACACATCAAAATAGCTACACGAGGGTGCCCCGGAAGAAGATCGTCAGCCTCGGTTGAGCCTTGCCCTCGCT
Organism: Pseudomonas meliae; assembly: GCF_001400515.1. Classification (NCBI taxonomy): domain Bacteria; kingdom Pseudomonadati; phylum Pseudomonadota; class Gammaproteobacteria; order Pseudomonadales; family Pseudomonadaceae; genus Pseudomonas; species Pseudomonas meliae. The sequence goes on from NZ_LJQT01000452.1 coordinate 2,196, forward strand.
GCAGATTGACATCGTCCGCGCTGGCTTTTTCGGTAAGCTGCGTTCTCAAGAAACCTTTCGCCTGCAAAAATAGAGCATTTTACGCCTTGTATCGACGCTCGTCAGTCATCAAATGAATGAATACGCTCCCCGCTGATCCAACTCTTATACGTTACCCCATCGAATACAGAAAAACCGGCGGGCTTGATCACGCCGGATCTTCGTCCTAATGCTACAACCCCACCAATCCCCCCAATCGAAACCGCGCCGTATTGTCATTCAACGCCCGACTGCCCTGGCTCAGGGTATCCGTTGCCTGATTGACCGCTCGCGCACCTTCCAGCAAACGCCCGGCTGCCTGATCGACCTGCTGGATGTTGCTGCTGACCTCGTCGGCGGTCGATGCCTGTTCCTCCACGGCCGTCGATATTTGCGCCAGCGTATCGGTAACGCCCTGCACTGCCGTGGCGATTTCACCCAGACGAACACCCAGGCCGGTTACCGACTGCGCATCGTTGACGGCCTGTCCGCAGGCGGCTTCCATCAGGTTCACCGCCTGAGTCACGGTGGAGCGCAAGCTGTCGACCGTCCCGGCGATCTGAGCGGTCGAGGCCTGCGTGCGTTGCGACAGACTGCGCACTTCATCGGCAACCACCGCGAACCCGCGCCCTTGCTCACCTGCCCGCGCCGCTTCGATCGCCGCGTTGAGCGCCAGCAG
>NZ_LJQT01000452.1:2937-4785 GCF_001400515.1 Pseudomonas meliae
CAGGGCAGCGGCGGTTTCGGTCAGGCGCTGATTGAGCTGCTGGATGCTGTCGGTGGTGCGCTGGCTGTCCTGGCTGCTTTGCTCGGCGATACGCCGGGTATGCCTCGCGCTTTCCGAGGCCTGCTCACAGCTTCTGGCCACACCTTGAGAAGTAGCGGCCAGCTCGGTTGCTGCCGCAGCGATCTGGCTGATCTGCTGTTGCTGGTCTTCGACCTCGGTCAGCGTCCCACTGGACTGGGCATTCAGCGTCAGCACTGCATCGCCGACACGCACGGTCTCCTGATTGACGCCCAGCAGGCTGTTACGCAGCTGCACAACCGCGACATTGAGCGCCCTGCTGATAGCGGCAAGCTCGTCACGCCCCTGCACGGCCACTTCGACACACAGATTGCCGTCACGCAGCGATTCAGCCAGCGTGGTAATGCCGCTGGCGCTGTTGCGAATCGAGGATTGCAGGCAGGCGAACAGATAGATGGCCATGATCACCAGAACACAGAAGATCACCGCCATCGGGATGAACTCCATATTGGAGGTTTCATGGTAGTAATCGAGACGGCCATTGAGCGCATCAAGCGACTGCCTGCGCAGACCTGCCGTGCTGCCGGTCAAGGTGTCGATGCTCTTTTCAAACTCTTCCGGCTTGAGTTTGATGCTACCGCCGAAAACCCCGTCATCAATGACCTTCAGTTCGGTTTCCAGCACTTGCCTGACCGCATTGTACTTGTCGGCCCAAGGCTGCAACTGCTCGGGGAGCTTGGATAACAGCAGGCTGGCAGCCTTCTGCATCTGATCCTTGGAATCATCGATCCGACCGCGCAGATCGCGCATCTGCAAGCGGCTCTGCCGGCTGAACTGACCCGACGCCACCGACGTTTGCCCCACACTCGACAGGCGGCCGATACGCTCGATCAGATCCGGTACTTGCTGGGTGGAAAGCTGCATGAGCATGTAGGTTTCAAGCCAGGGGTCGAGAATCAACCCGCTGTCCATTGCGATTTGCTCGCGCAGCGCCTGAACCAGGTTCAACACCGTCGTGAAGCGCTCATAACCATCGGGCCACCAGCCCACCGTACGCAATGACGCAGTGTCCAGACCGGTGACTGCCGCCTGAAGCGCCTTGAAACGGTTCATCGTGTCGGCAGGCGCGTTTTCCCGCTTCAATGCGGCATCAACGCCTTCCAGGGCTTTGGTGATACGCGGGATGCCTGCATCGACGTTGGCCATCGCAGCTTTCGCAGCCGGGGTCGGTTCACGCAGAATGTCGGCAGCTTTCCAGCGTGCGGCATGGTCGCGCTGGGCAGCCAGTTCAATATTCAGATCATCAAGCGCCAGCAACTGACGCACGCCCGATTGCTCGCCGGAAATGACATCGAGCTTGTTGCTGTACTCCTTGGTGATGACCCATGCGCTGCCCGCCAGCGGCAACATGAACAGCAGGAACAAGACCTGAAACTTGCGAGCGAAACCAAAATGTCCCATCAGGCGCATGCCTGGTGACAAAAGACTGTTCATGTCCTGCGACTCCCCGTGAACACCTGCCAGACCTGAGCAAACAGAGGCGATGCTTTTTTTAAAAAACGCTAACAGCAAAATGCCATGTTCTTGTTTCAATGGCGATACGTGTCGCCTCACATTGGTACGAAAAGCACGGCCGATGATGGGTTTTCGTACCATATGGCGCAGCAATTGACGTACCGCCGACACTGAAGCAAGAACCGGACCGTACACGAGGCTGGAAAGGCTCTTTCAGGGCAGCAAAATATTCATCCCGAACAGGACACTGGAAACGTAAACTTCGGCAAACCGATTGACCCCGTCTTAGGAGGGGGTAGACAAAATCAAGTGGTA
>NZ_LJQT01000477.1:0-49364 GCF_001400515.1 Pseudomonas meliae
TACCACTTGATTTTGTCTACGCCCTCCTAGTAATGACCCCCATCGGGATAATGCGCGCACTCGGTCAAATTACCGCACCCAGGCTGATATCTACCTGATATCGATGTAGCGAGAAACAAGCCCACAGGGGCGGGAAGAGAAGTCTTGATCACCTTCAACATTGCACGATGGCATGCCTGGGCTCCGGGCCTGGCGAGCGCGGACGACTGGCTGCAATGGAGCCGCAATCCGACGCTACTGGAAACCAGTGATGCCGCGCCAGACGTGTCTTTCCTGCCTGGCATGCAACGTCGCCGCCTGGGCCGCATGGCCAGAATGGCATTTGCCGTCGGCTGGCCATTGACTGAAGGTTTGGGGCGCGTACCGCTGGTGTTTGTCTCGCGCCACGGAGAAACCCCGAGAACGTTTGAAATTCTGCGCGATCTGGCTGCGAACGAGCCGGTTTCACCGACCCAGTTCAGCCTTTCAGTGCATAACGCAGTGATTGGTCTGTGGTCGATCATACGCGGTGAAACAAGTGAGATGACAGCCCTGGCCGCCGCAGGCGACGGGCTGGAGTATGGAGCGTTCGAGGCCGCAGCGTTGCTGGCCGAGGGTGCAGAAGCAGTATTGCTTGTGGTGACTGAAGAACAGCCACCACACGCTTATGCACAATGGATTGATGACGTGCCCTTCCCTACGCGGTCGGCTTGCTGCTGACGCCCGGCAACGAGTGGGAATTGTCTTTGCACAGCGACACACAAGGGAACCCGCAGACTCGATGGCCCCACGCATTGAATCTGCTGCAAGCCTTGCACACTGATCAATCCGTCTGCCTGCACCCCTGGAATAACCGGTTATGGAACTGGCAACGCAAGAACTGAAAAAACGTCAGGATGCTTATTACTGGCGTTTGCTGGCAACCGCCTTCAGCTTTGCCCTCTTCGGGTTCAGCGGCCTGTGCCTGCGCTTGTTCGTTTTTCCGGTACTGAGTTGCCTGCCCGGCAGTGTAGCCAGTCATCAGCGCCGCGCCAGGCGGACCATCAGCCGCCTGTTCTGGCTGTTCATCCGCATCATGGCGCGCATGGGCGTGTTGACCTACGAGGTACAGGGTGCCGAAAAGCTTGGCCGCCCCGGGCAGATGATCATTGCCAACCACCCGTCATTGATCGACGTGGTGTTCCTGATCGGGCTGGTGCGTGACGCCAATTGCGTGGTCAAGCGCAGCCTGTGGGAAAACCCGTTCACCCGTGGCCCGGTGCGCTCCGCAGGTTACATCAGCAACGACGGCAGCATGGACATGCTCGATGCCGCCGTGGAGCGCCTGCAAAGCGGCCAGACACTGATTATTTTCCCCGAAGGCACCCGCACCCAGCCGGGTCAGCCGCCGGTCTTTCACCGGGGCGCGGCCGCCATTGCACTGCGTGGCGCGAGCATGATCACTCCGGTGACCATCAAGGTCCAGCCGACCACTCTGACCAAGGCCGAGCCCTGGTATCGCATTGCACAACGTCGCGTGCACTTCAGTTTGCGCGTCGGTGCCGATATAGACCCCACCGCCTTCAGTTCGCTGGGTCCGCCGCCCGTGGCGTCCCGCAAGCTCAACGATTACCTGCATGACTATTTCACCAAGGAGCTCGCCTCAGATGAGCAATCTGCACCAGGACATTAAATTGTTGATCATCGATGCCCTGGGCCTCGAAGACATCACCCCGGAAGATATCGGCAACGATATGACGCTGTTCGGAGAAGGACTGGGACTGGACTCGGTGGATGCGCTCGAACTGGGCCTGGCCATCCAGAAGCGCTATGGCATCAAGATCGATGCCGATGCAAAGGACACCCGTAACCATTTCGCCAGCGTCGACAGCCTTGCGGCCTTCGTCAGCGCCAGACAACCGGCCTGAGAATTGAACATGCAAACCCGTGAAGACATCTTCGAAATCCTGCGCGCCGCAATGGTGGAACTGTTCGAACTGGAGCCAGAGAGGGTCACACTTGAAGCCAACCTGTATCAGGACCTGGAAATCGACAGCATCGATGCCGTGGACCTGATCGACCACATCAAACGCAAGACCGGCAAGAAGATTGCCGCTGAAGAGTTCAAGTCAGTCAGAACCGTGAACGACGTGGTAGAGGCCGTCTACAAACTGGTCAACACGGCCGAATGAAGCGGCTGATTGGCCTGATTCTGGTGCTGGCCGGTGTGCTGTATCCGTTTGCCGTCTACTGGGGAACCGAACACTTCGCCCCGTGGCAGTTCGCGCTGCTGCTGGGCAGCCTGTGGCTGGCGCGCGCACTGACCGGCGAGCGCAAGCCCGGCAGCCTGGCGATGGCGCTCGTCGCCCTGGTTTTTTGCGTGGCGCTGGGCGTAATCGACAGCCACCTGATGCTGCGCTGGTATCCGGTACTGGTCAGCGCGTTCATGCTCGGCCTGTTCGGTTCAAGCCTGATATACGGCCCGCCTATCGTAGAAAGAATGGCGCGCATAAACCGCCCTGAACTGCCCGAGTCCGGCATCCGCTACACCCGTAAAGTCACGCAGATCTGGTGCCTGTTCTTCCTCGCCAATGGCCTCACGGCAGCCATACTGACGCTCTGGGCACCGTTGTCCTGGTGGACGCTGTACACCGGCCTGGTTTCCTACGGATTGATGGGCCTGTTGTTCGCTGTTGAATGGATCGTCCGCCCACCCTCTGCGGGCGGCAAATGAAATGGATCGCATGAACTGGTTGAACCTTGAACACCTGCTGCTCGACGCCCTGCCCGACCGGCTGCTGACGCTGGCCCCGACCCTGGACCACGCGCAATTTCGTGATCAGGCATTGAGTGTGGCCGCAGGACTGCAAGCCCGCGGTATCAAAAACCTCGCGGTACACCTTGAAGATGCCGCTGACCTGGCCGTCGCCTTGTTCGGTGCCTGGCGCGCCGGTGTGCATGTATTGCTGCCCGCTGACTTGCAAGGCCAGACCCGCGAGCGCTGGGCCAATCAGGTCGACCTGTGGCTGACCGACCTGGCGCACGACACGCATTTAAGCGATCTGCACGCCGCGCAGCTGGCTCCGGCAGCGCTCGACCTTGACCAGTGCCGGTTGAGCCTGTGCACCTCGGGTTCCAGCGGCGAGCCCAAACTGATTGAAAAACGCCTGCGCCAGCTGGCCAACGAAGTTTGCGGGCTGGAACAGTTGTGGGGCGCGCAGCTTGGTTCGGCATGCATGATCGGCAGCGTTGCGACGCAACATATTTATGGGCTGCTGTTCCGTTTGCTATGGCCGCTGTGCGCCGCACGCCCGTTCGTGCGCCGCCAGTTGCCGTTTGCCGAAGACCTGCAACGCGCCAGCCGCGAATACCCGTCCTTTGCCTGGGTCGCCAGCCCGGCACTGCTCAAGCGCATGGGCGACAACCTCGACTGGAGCAGCCTCAGTGCCGTGCGCAGGGTGTTTTCATCCGGCGGCGCATTGCCAGCCGAAGCGGCGCAAAGTCTGCAACAACGTCTTGGCCAGTGGCCGACGGAAATTCTCGGCAGTTCGGAAACCGGTGGCATCGCCTGGCGGCAGGGCGAACAGCACTGGCAAGCCTTCGACGGCGTAGAGCTGAGTCAGAACAACGAAGGGGCGCTGCGCATCAGCTCGCCCTATCTGCCGCCCGGTCACGTAGAGCAGACCGCCGATGCCGTGCAGATTGGCAATGATGGGCGATTCGAACTGCTGGGCAGGCTGGACCGCATCGTCAAACTTGAAGAAAAGCGCGTGTCGTTGCCACTGATCGAGCAGGCCCTTACGACTCACGAGTGGGTAAATGAAGCGCGCCTTGGCGTGGTTCAGGAAAACCGTGCGTCGCTTGGCGCGCTGCTGGTGCTGAGCGATGCGGGCTTGCTGGCCCTGCGTAATCAGGGCCGTCGAGCGCTTACCGAAGCCTTGCGCCAGTATTTGCGACCGCACTGCGAAACCATCGCTCTGCCGCGGCGCTGGGCTGCGGCAAATGCCCCTCAATGCCCAGGGCAAACTGGCGCAGATGGACGTGCAGAACCTGCTCATGGCCTCACGCCCCAGGCAACCGCAAGTGCTTGACCAACAGACGGTCGACGGCGAATTGCACCTGCAACTGATGGTCCCGCCAGATCTGGCATTTTTCAGCGGCCACTTTCCCAAGGCACCGGTCTTGCCAGGCGTGGTTCAGGTCGAATGGGCGATCAGTCTGGGGCAGCGCCTGTTGAATCTGCTAACCGACTTTGCCGGCATGGAAGTGCTCAAGTTTCAGCAACTGGTGCGCCCCGGCGACCGCCTGAAACTGACCCTGCGCTTCGATGCCGCTCGCTCAAAGCTGCATTTCGCCTTTCACAACAGCGAAAACGCACCCTGCTCCAGCGGCCGGATTGTGCTGGAGGGAGATCATGCATAAGCCTTGCGTGATCATTCCGGTGTTCGACCACGAACTGGCCGTGCCCAGCGTGGTCAAGGCCGTCCGCAACGCAGGCTTGCCCTGCATATTGGTGGACGATGCCAGCAGCCCGGCTTGCGCCGCAGTGTTACAGCAGCTGGCGCAGGGTGAGGGTATTTACCTGTTGCGCCTGCCGGTCAATCAAGGCAAGGGCGGCGCGGTCATGGCCGGGTTCCGCGAGGCGGCACGCCTGGGTTTCAGCCATGCGTTGCAGGTCGATGCCGATGGTCAGCATGACCTGAACGATATTCCGGTGTTTCTGGAGCAGTCACGCCAGTACCCGCAAGCGTTGATCTGTGGCTATCCGCAGTACGACGAAAGCGTGCCCAAAGGCCGCCTGTACGCCCGTTATCTCACCCACGTCTGGGTATGGATCAACACCCTGTCACTGCATATTCGCGATTCCATGTGCGGCTTTCGGCTCTACCCGCTGGCCCCGGTTCTGGCGCTGATCGACAGCGTGCAGATCGGCAGGCGCATGGACTTCGACTCGGAAATTCTCGTGCGCCTGTCATGGCGTGGCCAGGCGATGCGCTGGCTGCCGACCCGCGTTCACTATCCGCAGGACGGCCTGTCGCATTTCCGCCTGTTTCACGACAACGCCCTGATCTCGAAAATGCACGCCAAGCTGTTCTTCGGCATGCTGATGCGTCTACCGGTGATCCTCTGGCGGCGGTGGCGCTCATGACCATTGAAAAGTCGCCCAAGGAACATTGGGCCAGTCACGAAGAGCGTGGCAGCTTCCTGCTCATGAAGCTTACCGCCTGGGGCATGCGCGTGCTCGGTCGTCGCCTGCTCAGCCCGGTGCTGTATGGCATCGTTCTATATTTCTTCGCCTTCGGCCGCCGTGCCCGACACAGCATCTGGGAATACCAGCAGCGCCTGGCGGACTGGAGCGCCAGACCCGAACTGCGCCCCAGCCAACGGCGCGTTTTTGGCCAGTTCATGGCCTTCGCCGAGGCACTGCTCGACAAGCTTGGTGTGTGGAACGGCAAGCTGGGCATCGAGCAGATCGAGATCATCGACCCAGCCCTGCTGCGCCACAACCTGCGCGGCGAGCGCGGACAAATGCTGGTCGGGGCACATCTGGGCAACCTTGAGGTGTGCCGCGCACTGGCCGAACTCGGCGAAAAAGTTACCATGAACGTGCTGGTGCACACCAAGCACGCCGAACGCTTCAATCGCCTGCTCGGTGAAGCCGGAGCGACCAACCTGCGGCTGATTCAGGTCAGCGAACTGGACCCGGCGATCATGCTGCAACTCAGCCAGCGTCTGGACGAAGGCGAGTGGCTGGCCATCGCCGGTGACCGCGTTGCCCTGCACGGCGGGCGCAATGTGCGGGTCGACTTTCTGGGCAAGCCCGCGACGTTTCCGCAAGGCCCGTGGCTGCTGGCCGGTCTGCTCAAGTGCCCGGTCAATCTGTTTTTCTGCCTTAAAGGCCCGAACGGCTATCGGGTGATTCTCGAACCGTTCTCCGACGCCATCGAATGGCGACGCAGCGACCGAGCCCAGGTCATCGCCCACTGGGCCACGCGTTATGCCGAGCGTCTTGGGCACTACTGCCTGGAAGCCCCGCAGCAGTGGTTCAATTTCTACCCATTCTGGAAGTCCGATGATGATTCAAGCTCCTGACCCGATCATTTTCGGCGAGCGCGCCCTGTGTATCGAAGACGTGCTGGCCCTGGCCAATCGGCAGGCACCGAGTGCGTTGCAAGGCGACGCTGAATTTCGCGCACGCATTGCCAGGGGCGCGCAGTTTCTCGATTCGTTACTGAACAAGGAAGGCGTGATCTACGGCGTCACCACCGGCTACGGCGACTCCTGCGTGGTGGCCGTGCCATTGGAACATGTCGAGGCGCTGCCGCAGCATTTGTACACGTTTCACGGCTGCGGGCTGGGCAAGCTGCTGGACGCCCAGGCCACCCGCGCAGTGCTGGCGGCACGTTTGCAGTCACTGTGTCAGGGCGTTTCCGGGGTGCGCGTCGAACTGCTTGAGCGTTTGCAGGCGTTTATCGATCAGGACGTGCTGCCGCTGATCCCGGAAGAGGGCTCGGTGGGTGCCAGCGGTGATCTGACCCCACTGTCTTACGTGGCCGCGACCCTGTCCGGCGAGCGCGACGTGATGTTCCGTGGCGAGCGCCGTCCGGCCAGCGACGTGCACCGCGAACTGGGCTGGACGCCGCTGGTGCTGCGCCCCAAGGAAGCGCTGGCGCTGATGAACGGCACCGCCGTCATGACCGGCATCGCGTGCCTGGCGTTCGCCCGCGCCGATTACCTGTTGCAACTGGCGACCCGTATCACCGCCATGAACGTGGTGGCGCTGCAAGGCAACCCGGAGCACTTCGACGAGCGCCTGTTCGCCGCCAAGCCGCATCCGGGCCAGATGCAGGTAGCCGCGTGGTTGCGTCAGGACCTGGCCATCGACGCGCCAACCGCCCCACTGCATCGTTTGCAGGACCGCTATTCGCTGCGCTGCGCACCGCATGTGCTGGGCGTGCTGGCCGACAGCCTGAACTGGCTGCGCTCGTTCATCGAGATCGAGCTGAACAGCGCCAACGACAACCCGATCATCGATGCCGAAGCAGAGCGCGTGTTGCACGGCGGGCATTTCTACGGCGGGCACATTGCTTTTGCCATGGACAGCCTGAAAACGTTGGTGGCCAATGTCGCAGACCTGCTCGACCGGCAATTGGCGCTGCTGATCGACGAACGTTACAACCACGGCTTGCCGAGCAATCTGTCAGGGGCCAGCGCCGAGCGGGCCATGCTCAATCACGGTTTCAAGGCGGTGCAGATAGGCACCAGCGCATGGACCGCCGAAGCACTGAAAAACACCATGCCGGCCAGCGTATTCTCGCGCTCCACCGAATGCCACAATCAGGACAAGGTGAGCATGGGCACCATCGCTGCGCGTGACGCCATTCGGGTGCTGGAGCTGACCGAGCAGGTTGCCGCCGCCACGCTGATCGCCGCCAACCAAGGTATATGGCTGCGCAGCAAGGCTGCCGATGCGCTCCCGCTGCCACCAGCACTGGCGGCCATGCACCAACAGCTGGGCGAGGACTTTGCCCCTGTCATCGAAGACCGGGCGCTGGAGAATGAACTGCGCCTGTGCCTGAAACATATTGCCAACCGCCGCTGGAGCTTGCATGCGCAGTAAGGGTTTTCTGCACGTCGACACCGAAATCGTGGTGCCGTTTTTCGACGTCGACATGATGAACATCGTCTGGCACGGGCATTACGTCAAATACCTGGAAGTCGCACGCTGCGCATTGCTCGACCACATTGGTCATAACTACATGCAGATGCTCGAATCCGGTTATGGTTGGCCGGTGATCGACCTGCAACTGCGCTACGTGCGCAGCGCGGTGTTCGGCCAGACACTGAACGTACGCGCCAGTCTGGTGGAGTGGGAGAACCGTCTGAAGATCAACTACCTGATCACCGACGCACACACCGGCGAACGCTTGACCCGCGCCAGCACCGTGCAGGTTGCGGTCGACAGCCAGAGCCGGGAAATGCAACTGGCATCGTCCCAGGTCTTTATCGATGCCGTGAAGAGAGCTTTGCCATGAACCGTCCGTTTCGCGCCTTGCTGCTATTGGGGTTGCTGTGCCTGTCTTCACTGGCGCAGGCTTTCGATCTACAACAACTGAGTGATCAGCTCGCTAAACCTGCGGTGGTGCAAGGGCGCTTCATTCAGGAAAAACACCTGCGCGCCCTGCCGCAACCACTGCTCAGCAAAGGCCGCTTCGTGCTCGCCAGGGATTTCGGGCTGCTCTGGCTGCTGGAAACACCGCTGAAACAGGATTACCGCATCAATGCCAGCGGCATTTCCCGCCGCGAAAGCGTGGGCGACATCAGCACCTGGAAGCCCGTACCAAACAAAAATGCCGGGGCCGAGCAGAACCGCTTGTTCCTTGCTGTACTGCAGGGCGACAGCAGCGGCCTGCAACGGGATTTCGACTTGCAGCTCAAGGGCGACGCGAACGCCTGGCAACTCACGCTCACACCGCGCTCGATGCTGCTGCAACAAGTGTTCAAACAGATCAACATCGATGGCGGAGAACTGGTCCAGCGTATCGAGTTGCTGGAAACCCAGGGCGACAGTACCGTCCTGAAAATGATCGACAGCAGCAGTGCTTCCTCCCTGACCGATGCGCAGCGCAATGACTTCAACGACTGAGCGGCTATTGCCGCGACTGTTCCTGCTGATTCTGGCAAGCGTGCTGGCGCTGGCCGGCTGGCAGTGGCACGACCGCTCGCCGCTGTCGGCCAACCTCATGGAACTGGTGCCGGGCACTGACAACGACGAACTGGTGGTGAGCGCCGAAAAGCGCATGCAGGAACCGCTCAATCGCGAAATGCTCGTGCTGGTGGGTCACACCGACCGCCAGCAGGCTGTGGAACTGGCTCGCACGCTGGCGGAGCAATGGCAAGCGAGCGGCCTGTTCGAGAAGGTTCAGTGGTCGCTGCAAGCCGATCTGCCCGCGTTGCGCACCCAGTTGCTGCAAGGGCGAATCGCGATGTTGCCGGCAGCGGATCGCGCTCTGTTGATCGATGAGCCGAAGACTTTCATCGAGCAGCGTGTACAAACTCTCTTCGACCCGTTTGCCGGGTTCAGCCTGGTGCCGGGTCAGGATGACTGGCTGGGGCTGACCGGACGTATCCAGAACAGCTTGCCGAAACAGGGCTCGGTCGAGGCGGATCTGGCCAGCGGCGCGCTGATCGCCAGCGCCGAGGGCAAAAGCTGGGTACTGCTGCGTTCGCGAACCCGAACCGATGCTTTCGATCTGCACCTGCCCGGTCAGGTCGCCGACCTGCTGGCGCAAGCGCGGGTGCAGGCGCAGCAGGCCGGTGGGCAATTGCTCGCCGCCAGCGGCCTGCTGTACGCCGCCGACGGGCAGAAGCAGGCCAGCCGGGAAATCACCTGGGTCGGCGGGGGCGCCACGCTCGGTATTCTGTTGCTGCTGTTGCTGGCATTCCGACGCTGGAGCGTGCTGCTGGCGTTTGTACCGGTGATAGTCGGCATGCTCTTCGGTGCAGTGGCTTGCGTGGCGCTGTTTGGCAGCATGCACGTCATGACGCTGGTGCTGGGTTCCAGCCTGATTGGTGTGGCGGTGGATTACCCACTGCATTACCTGTCCAAGAGCTGGAGCCTGAAACCCTGGCGCAGTTGGCCCGCCTTGCGCCTGACCCTGCCGGGCCTGACGCTGAGCCTGATCACCAGTTGTATCGGCTATCTCGCCCTGGCCTGGACGCCGTTCCCGGCACTGACACAAATTGCCGTGTTCTCCGCTGCGGGCCTGATCGGCGCTTACCTGACTGCGGTGTGTCTGCTGCCCGCGCTGCTTGCAAAGGTCGAGATCAACCCCGCGCAATGGCCGCTGAAACTGGCGCAACTGATGCTCGATTGCCGCGCTGCGCTGTTGCAGCGCATCAGCACGCCGATTCTGCTGGCGCTACTGTTGGCCTTCTGCGGCGGCGGGCTCTGGCACCTGACCACCAAGAACGATATTCGCCAATGGGTGGCAGCACCTCAGGCATTGACCGACGAAGCCCAGGCTATCGCGCGGATCACCGGTTATCAGCCCACCAGCCAGTTCTTCCTGGTGCGCGGTAAGGATCAACAGCAGTTGCTGGATCGGCAGTCGGCGCTGACTCAGCGGCTCGATCAACTGATCAGCATGGACAAGCTGCAGGGTTACATGGCCCTCAACCAGTTGCTGGATTCGCCTGCCGAGCAGCAACTGACCCGTGATGCACTGGGCAAATTGCCGCAACACTGGGCGCCACTGGTACAGCTTGGCGTTCCGGCCAACGCACTGAAAACCGAACTCGCGCAATTGCAGGCACTGCCAACGCAAGACATTGATCAGGCGCTTCAAGGCCCGCTCAGCGAACCGTGGCGCACGCTCTGGCTGGGTGCCAGCGAAGATGCCGAAGGCGACGCTCAGGTAGCCAGCATCGTCAGCCTGCGTGGCATGAACAGCATGGCGTTGCTGCGCGTGCAGGCCATCGGACTGGAGGGCGTGCAACTGGTCGACCGCCTGGGTGAGCTCAACGAGGTGTTTGCCCACACGCAGATCAGCGCAGCGGAATTGAAACTGGCATCGTGCGTACTGATCGTCCTGCTGCTGATCGCTCCGTTTGGCTTCGGCGGTGCGTTGCGCATCGTCGCCCTGCCCCTGCTAGCGGCCCTGTGCAGCCTCGCCAGCCTGGGCTGGATAGGTCAGCCGCTGACTCTGTTCAGCCTGTTCGGCCTGTTGTTGGTTACGGCGATCAGCGTCGATTACGCCATTCTGATGCGCGAGCAGATAGGCGGCGCGGCGGTCAGCCTGCTGGGCACGCTGCTGGCCGCCGTGACCACGTGGCTGTCGTTCGGCCTGCTGGCTGTTTCCGGCACCCCGGCGATCAGCAATTTCGGCCTGTCGGTCAGCCTGGGGCTGGCCTTCAGCTTTCTTCTGGCACCGTGGGCCAGCCCGCGTAAAGCGCTTCATTCGCCAGCCAATGCTGAAGGGCCACACGCATGAGTCTTGCAGCGTTGTCGTCACTCCCTGCCACCGCCCAATCGGAAAGGAATACCTGTGCCCATCACTGATAGGGAAATTCGTCAGGTCGTCGTCATCGGTGCCGGCCCGGCCGGTTGCATTGCAGCAGCCCTGCTCAAACGCCAGGGCCACGACGTGCTGATTATCGAGCGTCAGCTGTTCCCGCGCTTCTCCATCGGCGAAAGCCTGCTGTGCCATTGCCTGGACTTCGTCGAAGAAGCCGGGATGCTCGACGCCGTGCAGGCCGCCGGTTTCCAGCTCAAGAACGGTGCTGCCTTTGCGCGCGGCGAGCAGTACAGCGATTTCGATTTTGGCGATACCTTCAGCAACGGCAAGCCGACCACCTTTCAGGTGCAACGCAGCGAGTTCGATAAGCTGCTCGCTGATCAGGCCGAGCTGCAGGGTATGGAAATCCGCTATCAGCAGGAAATCATCAGCGCCGACTTCGACAGCCTGCAGCCGGTATTGCGGGTAAAACGCGAGGACGGCAGCGAATACAGCGTGCAGGCCAGCTTCGTACTCGACGCCAGCGGCTATGGCCGCGTACTGCCGCGCCTGCTGGATCTGGAAGCGCCGTCGGGCTTTCCGGTGCGTCAGGCGGTGTTTACCCATATCGAAAGCCCGCCCTTTGACCGTCAGAAGATCCTGGTCAGCATCCATCCGCAGCACAGCGATGTGTGGTTCTGGTCGATCCCGTTCAGCGAAGGTCGCTGTTCGATAGGCGTCGTGGCCTCGGCCGAGCGCTTCAAAGACAAGCCCGATGACCTGGACGCCTGCCTGCGCGCCTTTATCGATGAAACACCGCAACTGGCCAGCGTGCTGAAAAATGCGGTCTGGGATACACCGGCAAGGACCATCGGCGGCTACTCGGCGAACGTCACAACCCTGCATGGAAAGGGCTTTGCGCTGCTGGGCAATGCGGCGGAATTCCTCGATCCGGTGTTTTCGTCAGGCGTGACCATCGCCATGCGTTCGGCGAGCATGGCCGCTGGCGTGCTGAATCGACAATTGCAGGGTGAGAGCGTGGACTGGGAAACCGAGTTCGCCGTTCCGCTGAAGCGTGGCGTCGATACCTTCCGGGCCTATGTCGAAGGCTGGTACGACGGCTCGTTCCAGAGCGTCATTTTCTACCCGGGAAGCGCGCCGGATATCCGCCGCATGATCAGCGCCATTCTGGCCGGCTATGCCTGGGACGAGCGCAATCCGTTTGTCAGCGAGCCCAAACGCCGCTTGCGCACGCTCTCGGAAATCTGCGCGGACGGTGACTCATGAATCGACCGTTCCTGAGTGACAGCTATGTCGAGGAAACCCGCTTCGGCCTGTGGTTTCTGCGCAGCCATACTTGGCAGTACCGCGTATTGCGTGTGGCGATAGACGATTTGCGCAGCCTGTTCGATAGCGCGCTTCCGGCCGCACCGGTTTTGCTCGACGCCGGTTGCGGGCAGGGCAAGTCGTTTCAGCACCTGAGCAGGGTTTTTCAGCCTTCAAGGCTGATTGGTGTCGATGCCGACCTGCACAGCCTGGAGATGAGCCGTCAGGAGGCGCGCGCCAGAGGCATAGAGGTCGAGCTGATCGGCAGTGACTGCGCGGCGCTGCAAGTGCCGGACGCCAGCGTCGATCTGCTGTTCTGTCACCAGACCTTTCATCATCTAGTCGAGCAGGAGCAGGCGCTGGCCGAGTTTTATCGCGTACTCAAGCCAGGCGGTTACCTGCTGTTCGCCGAGTCCACCGAGGCGTACATCGACACCTGGGTGATTCGCTGGCTGTTCCGCCACCCCATGCACGTTCAGAAAAGCGCGGCTCAGTATCTGCAGATGATCCGCGACCAGGGTTTCGAGTTCGGCGCACAGCATGTTTCGTACCCTTACCTGTGGTGGAGCCGCGCCAGGGATTTCGGCCTGCTCGAAGCCTTGAAACTGCAAAAACCCAGGCCGTTCGGGCAACGGGAAGAAACGCTGGCCAATGTCGTGGCCCGCAAACCGCTACAAGGTGGCGCATTATGATCCGGGTATTATTTCTGGCCTTTCTGCTGCTGGGCGGCTGCACTGCACAGGCACCGCTGCCGACTACCGCACCGACGATGCAATTGCCGATGCAGCTGCACATCGAACGCCGACAGGCTGATCAGCGGCAAGACTGGATGCTGGTCATCCAGCGCGAAAACGCCGGGTTGCGCTGGTCGATGATGGACCCGCTGGGTATCCCCCAGGCTCGCCAGTTGCTGATAAACGGACAATGGCAAGCCGACGGTCTGCTTCCCCCCAACCCCGAAGCACGCGAGCTGTTTGCGGCAATAATGTTCGCCATGACCTCGGATCTGGAAATGCATGGCCGCTACCCCACGGCGTACCGCCAGGGCATGCAGCGGCGTCTGGATGATCGCTGGCTGGTCGAATATCAGTCAGCCAACGCCTACACCATCCGTCTCAAGGACGGGTTGAGCTACAGGGTTACACCGCTGAACGACGAGAGCATGCCATGACTGCCTATCTCAATGCGCTGGGCCTGATCTGCTCGCTGGGCGACAGCCGTGAAGAGGTGTCGCGCAGACTGTTCGCAGGCGACAGCTCGGGCATGGTGTTCGAAAGCGGCTGGGTGCCGGAACGCGCATTGCCGGTCGGCGCGGTAAAATCCGCATTGCCGCCCATTCCGCCCGCCATGCAATCGCAGCGCAGCCGCAACAACCAGTTGCTGCTGGCCGCGGCCTTGCAGATCGAAGATGACATTCGTCAGGCTATCGCGCGCTACGGAGCCGGGCGGATTGGCGTGATCGTCGGCACCAGCACCTCGGGTATCGATGAAGCAAGCGAGAGCATGGCAAGCTGGCTGCGTGATAAGACCTTCCCCGACGATTACGATTATCGCCAACAGGAACTGAGCGCACCGGCGAACTTCCTGGCCGGCTGGCTGCAATTGAGCGGCCCGGCCTATGTGATTTCCACAGCCTGCACGTCCAGCGCGCGGGCGCTGCTCAGCGCACGCCGGGCGCTGGACATGGGCCTGTGCGATGCGGTGCTGTGCGGCGACGTCGACAGCCTGTGCAGGTTGACCCTCAATGGGTTCTCGGCGCTTGAAGCCATGTCGCCACAACTGTGCAATCCGTTTTCAAGTCACCGCAACGGGATAAACATCGGCGAGGCGGCAGCGCTGTTTCTGATGACCCGCGAAGCTGCCAACAGCCACTCGATTGCCCTGCTGGGCGCGGGTGCCAGTTGCGACGCCCACCACATCTCGGCCCCGGAACCTACCGGCCGAGGTGCGCAGGATGCCATGCTGCAAGCGTTAGGCAGTGCCCGACTCGATGCCGCACAGATCGGTTACCTGAACCTGCATGGCACCGCTACGCCACATAACGATGCGATGGAAAGCCTGGCCGTGCAGGCGGTATTCCCGAACGGTGTGCCTTGCTCGTCGACAAAGCCGCTCAGCGGCCACACGCTGGGTGCCGCGGGAGCGCTGGAAGTGGCGTTTTGCTGGTTGAGCCTGGCACCGGACAACAGCGAACAGGCCCTGCCCCCGCACCTGTGGGACGGCGAAGCTGACCCGCTATTGCCTGCACTGCAATGGACACTGCCAGGTTCGCGCCTGGCACCTGCAAATGCTCGTTACATGATGAGCAATTCGTTTGCCTTCGGTGGCAACAACATCAGCCTGATTATCGGAGATGCCCCATGACCGAGTGGTCGCTCGCCGAACTCATACCCCATGCTGGCGACATGATTCTCATCGATCAGGTGCTGAGTTTTGACCAAGAGCAGATTCAAACCCACCTGACCGTGCGCGCCGATGGTCTGTTCAACCAGCCGGACGGCAGCCTGCCCGCCTGGCTGGGCATAGAGCTGATGGCCCAGAGCGTCGCGGCCTATGCCGGTTGCCAGGCGCGCACCAAGGGTGAAGCGGTCAAGCTGGGGTTTCTGCTCGGCAGCCGCAAGTTCGAATGCAACGTAGCGCGCTTCCCGCTGGGCAGCGAACTGCATATCCATGCCGTGCGCTCCTTGCAGGACGACAGCGGCATGGGCGTGTTCGAATGCACCCTGACCGGACCGGATATCAAGGCTTTTGCCCGACTCAATGTATATTGCCCGCCCAACACTGCTGACTATCTGGCTGAAGGAGCCCCGGCATGACTGAATCGATACTGGTCACCGGCTCCAGCCGTGGCATCGGCCGCGCCATCGCTCTGCGTCTGGCCCAGGCCGGATACGACCTGATCCTGCATTGCCGCACCGGCCGCAGCGAAGCCGAAGCCGTGCAGGCCGAAGTCGTTGCGCTGGGCCGTCAGGCACGCGTTCTGCAATTCGATGTCTCGGACCGTGCCGCCTGCAAGACAATTCTGGAACAGGATGTGGAGACGCACGGCGCCTATTACGGCGTGGTACTCAACGCCGGGCTGACCCGCGACGGCGCGTTTCCGGCACTCAGCGATGATGACTGGGATCAGGTGCTGCGCACCAATCTGGACGGTTTTTATAACGTTCTGCACCCGCTGACCATGCCGATGATTCGTCGTCGTGCGGCGGGCCGTATTGTCTGCATCACCTCGGTTTCCGGCCTTATCGGCAACCGTGGCCAGGTCAATTACAGCGCCTCCAAGGCAGGCCTGATCGGTGCCGCCAAGGCCTTGGCCATCGAACTGGGCAAACGCAAAATCACTGTCAACTGCGTCGCGCCGGGACTGATCGACACCGCAATGCTGGATGAGAACTTACCAGTCGACGAACTGCTGAAAATGATCCCGGCGCAACGCATGGGCACGCCCGAGGAAGTGGCGGGTGCCGTGAATTTCCTGATGTCGGCCGAAGCAAGCTACATCACTCGTCAGGTGCTGGCCGTCAACGGAGGGCTGTGTTGATGAAGCGTGTGGTCGTCACCGGGATGTCCGGCATTACCTCGGTGGGCAGCGACTGGCCGACTATCGATGCGAGCTTCACCGCCAATCGCAGCGGCATTCGCCGAATGGACGAGTGGAACCGTTTCGCCGAACTGAATACCCGACTGGCTGGCCCCATCGACGATTTCGCCGTGCCCGCACACTGGACACGCAAGCAACTGCGCAGCATGGGCCGCGTATCGCGACTGGCAGTGGCTGCTGCGGAACAGGCGTTGATCGACGCCGGGCTGCTGAATGATCCGCTCATTCGCGATGCGCATGGGCACCGCCTGCGGCTCGTCAACCGGCAGCACCGACGAGATCAAGGCCTTCGGCAACATGCTGATCAACTCGGTGGCAGTAGGCCTGAACGCCAACTCCTACGTACGAATGATGCCGCACACCACCGCCGCCAACATCAGCATTTTCTTCGGCCTGACCGGACGCCTGATTCCGACTTCCAGCGCCTGTACCAGTGGCAGCCAAGGCATTGGCTACGCCTACGAGGCGATCAAGTTTGGCCGTCTGCCGCTGATGCTGGCGGGCGGGGCCGAAGAGCTGTGCCCGACCGAGGCGATGGTGTTCGACGCGCTGTACGCCACCAGCCTCAAGAATGACGCGCCACACACCACGCCACGCCCCTACGACAGCGGGCGAGACGGGCTGGTGATCGGTGAAGGCGGCGGCATGCTGGTGCTCGAAGAACTTGAGCACGCTCAGGCACGTGGTGCACACATCTACGCCGAAATCGTCGGCTTCGGCAGCAATGCAGACGGCGCCCACAGCACTCGTCCCGAGCAGGCCACCATGCGTCGCGCCATGGAACTGGCCCTGGAAGATGCCAACCTGTCGCCCGACGCCATCGGTTATGTAAACGGTCACGGCACTGCCACCGAACAGGGCGACATCGCCGAAACCCTGGCCACCAGCAGCCTGTTCGGCTCACGCATGCCACTGAGCTCACAGAAAAGCTTCCTCGGCCACACACTGGGAGCCTGCGGCGCACTGGAGTCATGGTTCAGCATCGAAATGCTCAACAGCGACCGCTATATCCACACGCTAAACCTGGTCGACATCGACTCACAGTGCGGCGAACTGGACTACATCGTCGGAGAACCCCGGCGGATGAGTAATGAATATGTGATGAACAACAACTTTGCCTTTGGCGGGGTGAATACGTCATTGATATTCAAGCGTTGGGGGTGAGATCACGCACGTCTCAACTCTCGTACGTCGCTCCGCGTCGCATGACGTTCTGGACGCTCTGCGTCCGGTCTTGATTCTGCAGCATGGCGCAGATTTGTGACGCAGAGCGTCACGACAGGCATTCCCACGCGGAGCGTGCGGAACGATAACCTCAACTATCGTGCGACATTGCGCGTTAAAAGCTCGGTAAACGCCTTGGCCATCGGTGACTGTTCGTCCTTGCGCTGTACCAGCCACACCGCGCTTGTCGCGCCGGGGTCGAGGACATTGCGATAGACCACGCCGTCGATGCGCATTCGGCGGTAGGACGCTGGCAGCACGGTGACGCCCAGTCCAGCCGCCACCAGGCCGATGATGGTCATCACTTCACCCGCTTCCTGAGTGATCAGCGGGCTGAAACCCGCGGCGCGCGCCAGACTCAGAACCTGCGCGTAAATGCCGCTGCCATAAGTGCGCGGGAAGAACACGAACGGCTCAGCGGCCAGGGCCGACATATAGATCCCGTTCTCGCTTTCTGCCGCCAGTGGATGGTCAGCACGCATGATCGCCACCAGTGGCTCGTTCAGCAGTTCAAACACCACCAACGAATCGGGTAACGCCAACGGGCGCATGATGCCGACCTGAATGGTCTTGTCCTCAAGCCCTGCTGCCACTTCCTGGCTGGTGATTTCGGTCAGGGTCAGGTGCACATCCGGATAAGCCTGACGGAAGGCAAAAATCGCCTGTGGAATGCTGGAAGTGAACGGTGCCGACGAAGTAAAGCCAATCTTCAGCTCGCCGATTTCACCCAGTTGCGCACGCCGGGCAACATCAGTGGCTTTATCGACCTGCGCCAGCACCAGACGCGCCTCATCCAGAAACAACCTGCCGGATTCACTCAGCTCGACACGCCGGTTGGTGCGATCAAACAGACGCGTGCCCAGCTCCTGCTCCAGCGTCTGGATCTGCTGACTCAGCGGCGGCTGGGAGATACCCAGCGCCTGGGCTGCACGACCGAAATGCACTCTTCGGCAACCGCGATGAAGTAACGCAGATGGCGCAATTCCATGCGGCCTCCATTAAGTCGTTTTACCTATCAAACAGGTCGAACAATATATTGGATGGAATGATTGGCGGGCTATATGATTTTTTCATTGCCTGCCCAATCGTGCTCCGAGGTTTCCCTTGAATCCTGCCGTCGCCCACCACAGACTTGAATGCCTCCGCTAAACCGTCTGGCGACACTTACATCGAGAAAAACACGCCGCTTTTCAAACGCACCGCATTGGCGCTTTTCGCTGGCGGGTTCTCGACATTCACCCTGCTGTATTGCGTCCAGCCGATGATGCCAACGCTGTCCGGCGAGTTCTCCCTTTCGGCAGCCCAGAGCAGCCTGATTCTGTCCGTCGCCACGGCGATGCTCGCCATCGGCCTACTGATCACTGGACCGATATCCGACCGGCTGGGGCGCAAATCGGTGATGGTCATGGCGCTATTCTGTGCATCGCTGTTCACCATCGCCAGCGCGCTGATGCCCAGCTGGGAAGGCGTACTTATCACACGGGCAATGGTGGGCCTGTCGCTGAGCGGTCTGGCGGCAGTGGCGATGACTTACCTGAGCGAGGAAATCCACCCCACGCATCTGGGCCTGGCAATGGGGCTGTATATCGGCGGCAGCGCGGTCGGCGGGATGAGCGGGCGGCTGATCGTCGGGGTCATGATCGATTACGTAAGCTGGCACGCGGCGATGCTGGTGGTCGGTGGGCTGGCCCTGATCGCAGCCGTGGTGTTCTGGAAGATCCTCCCGGAATCGCGCAACTTCCGCCCCCGCTCACTGCACCCTCGCAGCCTGCTGGACGGCTTTGTGGTGCAGTTCAAAGACGCCGGGTTGCCGCTGCTGTTTCTGGTCGGGTTTCTGCTGATGGGCGCATTCGTCACGCTGTTCAACTACATCGCCTACCGCTTTTTGAGCGCCCCCTACAACCTGAGCCAGGCCGTGGTCGGGGTGTTTTCCGTGGTGTATCTGTCGGGAATTTACAGCTCGGCAAAGATCGGCTCATTGGCCGACCGTCTTGGCCGCCGACGGGTGCTATGGGCCGTGATCGTGATGATGCTGGCTGGCCTGCTGCTGACCCTGTTCACACCGCTGCCACTGGTTATCACAGGCGTACTGATATTCACCTTCGGCTTTTTCGGTGCGCATTCGGTAGCCAGCAGTTGGGTGGGACGCAGAGCGACAACGGCCAGAGGTCAGGCTGCTTCGCTTTACCTGTTCTGCTATTACGCGGGCTCAAGCGTAGCCGGAACCGGTGGCGGAGTGTTCTGGCATTACGCGGGCTGGAACGGCATCGGGCTGTTTATCGGGGTGTTGCTGTTGATTGCCCTCGGGGTAGCGTTGCGGCTGGCGAGGTTGCAGCCGCTGGGGGCGAAGGTTTAGTCACAGATAGGGCGATGGCGGATAGAGTGAGCCAAGGTACACTGGCGCATCCGCCAGTTCTGGTAAAGGAAACCGACATGCGCCTCGACCACCTCCATCTGCAGAATTTTCGTTGTTACGAAGATGCTCATTTTGATTTCCAGCCGGGGTTCAATTTGGTGGTGGGGGTTAATGGCAGTGGGAAGACGTCGCTGTTGCTGGGTGTCGCGGGATGCTTCGGGAATTTACTTGGAAGCATTGGCGTCCATCAGCCATCGATAGCTGAGTCCGATGTTCGGTTCGCGTTAGTAAAGTTCGAAGACAGGATTCGTTTCGAACGCAGCTATCCTCTTGTATTGACTGCCCAAGGTGGCGCGTTTGAGCGTCAGGAATGGCACGTATCGCTGGAACGCAGCAGTCTTCAGACAAATTTCAGCGCGCTAAACAGTCTCGTATTTTCGGAAAATCTGATTAGCATCGATGTAAGTACCCACGGGGATTTGCCTGTATTCGCCGTCTATCAAGCCAATCGACGCTGGCTGACGATGAGTGTAACCGCTGAGCTTGCTGCACAGAGCAAACCATCAAGACTGGATGCATACACCTCTTGGTTCGATGCCGCCTCCAATTTGAAAAACTTCGAGACCTGGTTCATCGGCAAAACACTGGAGCGCTTTCAAAGACTATCCCGAGCAGGTTCTTCCAGCGTTTTCAACGACGAACTGACCTGGATAAACTCAGCCATCCAATGCGCACTACCCGACGCCAAGGGAATAGAGTACGACATGGAGCTACGTGCGTTGGTAGTCGATATGTATGATCGAAAAATCCCGTTCAACGACCTGAGCGACGGACAACGCGGAATGGTCGCACTCTTCGCCGATATCGCTCGCCGTATCTGCTTGCTCAACCCGCACATGGGGAAGGATGTTCTAAGCAAGACAAACGGCATCATCGTCATCGATGAGCTCGATATCCATCTTCACCCCGGCTGGCAACGCACCATTGCTCCAGCACTGAAAAAAGCATTTCCCAGCATCCAGTTCATCGCTGCCAGCCACTCGCCACAGGTCATCGGCAGCCTGCAACCGGGCGAGGTCATCCTGCTGAATAACCATGACGGCTCTCATCCAAGAGCAACCTATGGCCTGGACTCCAGCACTATTCTGGAAGAAGTCATGGGCGTACCGCAGCGCGAGCCTGAAATTGAAGCACTGCTCGACGAGCTATTCAGCACACTGGAAAACAACGAGCTTGAAAAAGCCAGACTGCAGCTTGATGCGTTAAAACAGAAAGCGCCCGATCTGCCCGAGTTCGCAGGTGCCGAAGCGTTGCTCAAACGTAAGGAGCTCATTGGACGATGAGACGCGTTATCAAGGGAACTGAGCCTGCGTCACTCGCCGAATGGAAAGCCAGCGCAAACGAAGACTGGACGCCCACCTATCCAACCCTGCAGAACCCGCAAAAACGCGACTTGCATAATTGCTTGCTGCAAGAGCAGAACTTCTCATGCTGCTATTGCGGCAGGGAAATAGAGCTTGATAGCAGCCACATCGAACATTTCAGACCGCAGGATCATTATCTGCCATTGGCACTGGAATACAGCAATCTTCATGCGTCTTGCCTGCGCGAGACCACACCAGGAAACCCGTTGCACTGCGGCCACTATAAAGGCAACTGGTTCGATGAGGACCTGCACATTTCCCCGACAGAGGACGATTGCGAACAGCGCTTCTGTTATCTGCTCACAGGGAAAATCCAAAGCACGTCCCACACAGATCTTCCCGCCACGACGATGATCGAAAAGCTCGCACTCGATATCGCGTATCTGACAAAAAGACGCCAAGAGGCAATCACGCGCGTGTTTGATGAGCAAATCTTAGCCAGCATCAGCGACACAGAGTTGACACTTTTGGTTCTGGGGATGCCAACAAACAGCTCGCCTTTAGCCACGTTGTCGCCCGCTATGCGGAGCAGTTTCTGGCGTCTTTAAACCCTCCTCCCGAAAAAAGCTCGGTCAAGAATACGTGACACGCGTCGTCCTGCGCACGTACGCGGAAAGAAAATTACTTTCATATATTTGTTTATATTTCATTTTCGTGTAATTTATTTTCATCACGAAAACAGAGATAAAAATAATGAATACCTGTGATCGCCTCGAAACCTGCTTCACTCCTTTTCCTGCGTCATCCCTGCCGAGTACTCCCGAGTCGCCTTCCGGCTGACGGCTTCAGAGGCGTCGGTATTGCGCCCTCGCCTACCCATTCTGCAAGGAACCGCCGCTATGTCGCCGTCACCCGGTATTTCGCTGTTGGTCTACGCCGCTGTCGCAATCATTGCCTTGATCGTTCTGATTGCGCGGTATCGCCTCAATCCGTTTATCGTCATTACGCTGGTGTCGGTCGGTCTGGCGCTGGTTGCCGGGATGCCGGCCAGTGGCGTGGTCGCCTCTTACGAAGCGGGAGTGGGCAAAACGCTGGGGCATATCGCGCTGGTCGTCGCGTTGGGCACCATGCTCGGCAAAATGATGGCCGAGTCCGGTGGTGCCGAGCAGGTGGCGCGCACTTTGATTGACCGCTTTGGCGAACGTAACGCGCACTGGGCCATGGTCTGCATTTCGTTTCTGGTGGGTTTGCCGCTGTTTTTCGAAGTGGGTTTCGTTCTGCTGGTGCCGATTGCCTTTACTGTCGCGCGGCGTGTCGGGGTGTCAATTCTGATGGTCGGCCTGCCGATGGTCGCCGGTCTGTCGGTGGTGCACGCGTTGGTGCCGCCACACCCTGCGGCAATGCTCGCCGTTCAGGCTTATCAGGCGTCGGTAGGGCAAACGCTGTTCTATGCCATTCTGATCGGCATCCCTACGGCCATTATCGCCGGTCCGGTGTATGCCAAATTCATCGTGCCGCGTATCCATCTACCGGCTGAAAACCCGTTGGCGAAACAGTTTCTCGACCGCGAACCAAGAGCAAAACTGCCCAGTTTCGGCCTGACCATGGCGACCATTCTGCTGCCGGTGGTGCTGATGTTGCTGGGTGGCTGGGCCAACCTGATCAGTACGCCGGGCAGTGCGTTCAATGGCTTTTTGCTGTTTATCGGCAACTCGGTGATCGCCCTGCTGCTGGCCACCCTGCTGAGTTTCTGGACGCTGGGCATCGCTCAGGGTTTCAATCGCGACTCGATCCTGAAATTCACCAATGAGTGCCTGGCACCGACCGCCAGCATCACGTTGCTGGTCGGTGCCGGTGGCGGTTTGAACCGTATTCTGGTCGACAGCGGCGTCACCAACCAGATCGTTGGTCTGGCGCAGGACTTTCATCTCTCGCCTTTGCTGATGGGCTGGCTGTTCGCGGCGCTGATGCGTGTTGCGACAGGCTCGGCAACGGTGGCTATGACCACCGCATCGGGGATCGTTGCACCAGTGGCGATGGGCCTGGGTTACCCGCACCCCGAGTTGCTGGTGCTGGCGACAGGCGCAGGCTCGGTGATCTTTTCCCACGTCAACGACGGCGGTTTCTGGCTTATCAAGGAATATTTCAACATGACTGTAACGCAAACCTTCAAGACCTGGACGGTACTGGAGACACTGATTTCCATCGTCGCTTTCGCCTTGACGCTGGGCCTGGCGCAGGTGCTCTGAGTGGACATTCTGTACCAGATACGTGCCCGTCAGGATTCACTCAGCGCGGGAGAAGGCCGGATCGCCAGGCTGGTGCTCAGCGATATCGCCTTTGCCGCAAGTGCCAGTCTGGACGAGCTGGCCAGCCTCGCCGGGGTCAGCAGCGCGACGCTGTCACGCTTCGCTCGCAGCATCGGTTGTCGGGACCTGCGCGACTTGCGCCTGCAACTGGCTCAGGCGAGCGGCGTGGGCAGCCGATTTCTCAACCCTGAACCGGCCCCGGAGCAGTCGGCCTTTTTCATCCGGATTGTCGGTGACATAGAAGCCACTCTGCATCAGCACCTGGCCGGGTTTGATGAGTCGCGCTTTGCCGCAGCCGTAGCGTGCCTTAGCGATGCACGCATGATTCATGCGTTCGGCATGGGCGGTTGCTCCAGCCTGTGCAGTGAGGAGCTGCAAACCCGATTGGTACGTTTGGGCTACCCGGTGGCGGCCTGCCGCGACCCGGTGATGATGCGCATGATTGCGGCCACGCTTGGCCCGCAACACAGCCTGATTGCCTGCTCGCTCAGCGGGCGCACGCCGGAGCTGCTCGACGCAGTAACCCTGGCGCGTAGCTATGGCGCGCGCGTGCTGGCCATTACCTTGCCTGACTCCCCTCTGGCGCAACTGGCCGAGGTGGTGTTGCCGTTGCAAATTGCTGAGACCAATTTCATTTATAAACCCACCGCCGCGCGCTACGGCATGCTGCTGACCATTGATGTGCTGGCCACTGAACTGGCGCTGCTGAGCCCTGAAGACAATCAGGAACGGCTGCGTCGGATCAAGCTTGCACTGGATGAATACCGTGGTGGCGAAGACGGCCTGCCGTTGGGAGACTGAAGCATGATTTACGACCTGATCATCCGCGATGCGCTGGTCATCGATGGCAGCGATACGCCCGGAGTGCGCGCCGATGTAGCGATTAGCGACGGGCGCATCCAGCGCATCGGCAACCTGATCGATGCCACTGCGCAGGAAGAGGTCAATGCTGCCGGTCGTGTGCTGGCCCCCGGCTTTATCGACGTCCACACCCATGACGACACGGTAGTGATTCGCAAGCCCGACATGCTGCCCAAGATCAGCCAGGGCGTAACCACGGTTATCGTCGGCAATTGCGGGATCAGCGCATCACCGGTCTCGCTGCGCGGCAATCCGCCAGACCCCATGAACCTGCTGGGCGACGCGGCAGCGTTTGTCTATCCGCGCTTCGCCGACTATCGCGCAGCCGTGGATAACGCCCGGCCCGCCGTGAACGTGGCCGCTTTGATTGGCCATACGGCGCTGCGCAGCAATCACATGGATGATTTGTTTCGCAGCGCCAGCCCGGAAGAGATTGACGCGATGCGTGAGCAGTTGCGCGACAGCCTCGAAGCCGGCGCGCTGGGTTTGTCGACCGGCCTTGCTTACGCTTCGGCCTTCTCGGCCGAGACCAGCGAAGTCAAGCAGCTGGCTGAAGAGCTCAGCGCTTTTGGCGCGATCTACACCACCCACTTGCGCAGCGAATTCGAGCCGGTGCTGGAGGCGATGGCGGAGGCCTTCGACATAGGCCGCCATGCGCGCTCGCCAGTGGTGATTTCCCACATGAAATGCGCTGGCGCGGGTAACTGGGGCCGCAGCCCGCAACTGCTGGCGGCCCTGGAAAAAGCTGCGCAGGACCATCCGGTCGGTTGCGATTGTTACCCTTATGCGGCCAGCTCTTCGACGCTGGACCTGAAACAGGTCACCGACGCATTCCGTATCACCATCACCTGGTCAACGCCGTACCCGGATCAGGGCGGCCGGGATCTAAAGGACATTGCCGCCGACTGGGGGTTGTCATTGCTGGACGCCGCACGCAAGTTGCAGCCTGCGGGCGCGGTGTATTACGGCATGGATGAGGGCGACGTCGAGCGCATCATGTCTCACCCGCTGTCGATGATCGGCTCCGATGGCCTTCCGGAAGATCCGTTTCCGCATCCGCGCTTATGGGGCGCATTCCCCAGAGTGCTCGGCCATTTCAGCCGCGACAAAGGATTGTTTGCGTTGCACACCGCCGTACACAAAATGACCGGGCTTTCGGCAACTCGCTTTGCCTTGCACGAGCGCGGCTTTATTCGCGAGGGCTATTGGGCGGATCTGGTGCTGTTCAACCCGCAAACCGTGCGCGATGTGGCGGATTTCAAAGACCCTCAGCGAGCGGCACAGGGCATTGATGGTGTCTGGATAAACGGCCGATTGAGCTATGCCGAAGGCAAGCCGCAGGGCGAGCGACAGGGTAGATTCCTGCCGCGCAGCGGTTCGCTGCTGGAGGGCTTTACGGATGGAAAAGCGCCGACGTAAGCGTCGGCGCTGAAAAGAGCCGATGCGCCCTGATGTATCGACGCATCGTCAGTCGGACAATTACTGGTGATACTGCGCCGACAACTCATGTACTGCGTTGATGAACGCACCAGCATTGGCCGGATCGACTTCAGGGGTGATGCCGTGGCCGAGGTTGAAGACGTGGCCGGTGCCGCTGCCGTAGCTGGCGAGGATGCGTGCAACTTCCTGGCGGATGGCTTCCGGGCGTGCGTAAAGCACGGTCGGGTCCATGTTGCCCTGCAGCGAAACCTTGCTGCCGACACGCTGACGTGCTTCGCCGATGTCGCAGGTCCAGTCCAGGCCCAGAGTATCGGCGCCGATGTCGGCGATGCTTTCCAGCCACAGCCCGCCGCCTTTGGTGAACACGATGACCGGCACCTTGCGCCCGTCGTGCTCGCGAATCAGGCCGTTGACGATCTTGCGCATGTAAGCCAGCGAGAATTCCTGATACGCCGCCGAAGACAGGCTACCGCCCCAGCTGTCGAAGATCTGCACCGCCTGGGCGCCCGCGAGAATCTGGCCATTCAGGTAGGACGTGACTGACTGCGCCAGCTTGTCGAGCAGCAGGTGCATGGCTTGCGGGTTGTCATAGAGCATGGCCTTGGATTTGCGGAAGTCCTTCGAGGAGCCGCCTTCGACCATATAGGTCGCCAGGGTCCAAGGGCTGCCGGCAAAGCCGATCAGCGGCACACGGCCGTTGAGTTCGCGACGGATGGTGCTGACCGCGTCCATCACATAGCCCAGGTCCTTCTGTGCATCCGGGATGGGCAGTGCTTCGATGTCAGCCAGCGTGCTGACGGTTTTCTTGAAGCGCGGGCCTTCGCCGGTCTCGAAGTACAGGCCCAGGCCCATTGCGTCGGGAATGGTCAGGATGTCGGAGAACAGAATCGCCGCATCCAGCGGGTAGCGATCCAGTGGCTGCAGCGTGACTTCACAGGCGAACTGCGGGTTCTTGCACAAGCTCATGAAGTCCCCGGCACTGGCGCGGCTGGCGCGGTATTCAGGCAGGTAACGGCCTGCCTGGCGCATCATCCATACCGGCGTGACGTCTACGGGTTGCTTGAGCAAAGCGCGAAGGAAACGGTCGTTCTTCAGGGCAGTCATGTCGGCATCCGCAATAAAAGTGCCGGCATTTTCTCAGAGCGCGACGCAAAAGGCACGGCAAGANNGAGCCGTGCCTTTTGTCTATCGTGCCGATTTGCTGTGCCAATACAGCTCCGCGCCCGGCGTAAGACTATGGCGGGCCTGCGCTATTTGTGGGGATCTATGACGTCAAACGCCTTGATAACGCCTTTTTCAGCCGGGGCAAGTATCAGGCGCCAGGCACCTCTGCCGGTACTCCTGCCAATACCGGGAAGGTCCAGCGAGAACTGGCTTTTACCATACTTGTGCAGACTGCCATTGCCATCCAGCACATATCTATCAACTGCTTTTTTGACAGCAGCTTCAAGGTCATCGTTAGGGAGGTCATTTTCCGCATGCCTGAAACGCCGACTTTCAAAAAAGCCATCGATGTCCACTTTGTATCTTTTTATCCGATTGCTATCCGAGGAATCGCCATCACTCCCCGAGCCGTTCGATGGTCTGCCTTTTAATCGTTTGTTGCCGCCGCGCAACCCTGCCGACGCATGTACCCAGACCCCTTGCCTATCAAGTTGAATCGGCAATTGATAATGCGCATCTGGCCGCCGGGGATCGATCACACTCCATGCTGCGAAATCGGCATCGTATCTGACGGCATAGGTCTTACCTTGTTGCACAGCATAAAAGCGGCTTGGCGCACCTTCCTGGGTCTTTTCATAAACGCCGTTGTCGAGCTGTTTCAATCCACCGGGTGTTTTTGCCACTGCTGTTTTCGGATCAAGGACAGAACGGCCGATTGATGTGGTCGACGATGTCTGAACCCTTCGTGCTCTGGGCAGCGTCAAACCATCAGCCAGCAGCAACGCCGCCTGGACAAAATACAAGGGGGCACCTTGCTCTTCACCGCCAGCTTTTGCGACGCCCTGCCAGATGGCATAAAAGCTGCGCAATGCTGCAATCGGCAGCCTTACCTTGAAAGGCGCGAAGGTGAACACGATGTCGCCAACGACTTTGGTGATTTCCCAGGCACTTTCCCAATAGGTTTCCCAGTTGGTTTTGGTCTGTTCATCGACAGCAGAAATCACCCCCCCGACTTCAGAGTCATAGACGGCCTCAAGAAAACTTCCAGTGCAGGGCTGCAGTTCCATGAACAGCGTTTCACGGCGGACGGTCAGAATATGCCTGACATCGTCCTGGGAGGCCAAAGGCGCCCTGCCCACCAGATAGTCCAGCAAATCCGGTTCAAGCAGTATCCGCTGCTGAAACTCCTGCGGATCGCTCATTTCCCGGAAGCATATTCCGTCAGGAGCCTGCGGGGTAAAAACCACAAAAGCGGCGACGCTGGAGCGCGACTCTGCGCCGATCACCAGTACACCGCTCAATGACACGTCATTGATGGATAACTGGCTGACCTGAATGCGATGCCCCTCCACCGTTGCACGGTCATCACTGTCAATTGGGTGATCAAGCACGGCAGCAACCCATTTGTAGCCCCTGCTCGCCAGCTCGGGAGGAAGTCCGCCATCGCCCAGAAAGTCACCCGCCATCTTCGCCTCTATCACATCGAGGCGCATTTGCGCGCGCATAACGTTCACGGTGCCATTGCCCTGCCGCCGACGTGGACAGTACTGTGCGGAGGTATCTTGAATAATCTTCGCCAATGTTCAGATCACGAATCAGGCCGAACAGATAACCGGCGTTGAGGAAACTGACCAGTTGCCCCTGATCGTCAAACGCGCGGCTGGTGAGCAGAAAGTTGATATTGGTGAGTGCAATGTTTTCCAGCGACAGATCTGTAAGGCTGCGCTTATGCGTTTCATAATGCGGCTCCAGTTCTGAAGGGCCGATATATTCGTAATCGGTATCAATAATAATGCCTGGATCAATCTCGATGCTGACGGTATGCACGCTGATATGGTCAGGATCCACTGCAATACCGTGGTCGAGCAAAATCCGTTCCTGCAGCTTTTGCCGCGCATATTTGCGCAATTGGTCGGGCTGTCCGTAGCCGGAAGGATCCAGCAGGTCAGGTGCCTGAGCTTCGAGCAAGGCTTGGCTGTAGTCCTGCACCGCCATTTTCCAGCTTTGTTTTTCGGCAGCCGTCGCGTTCGCGAACCAATCAGGCAGAAACCCGCTTTCGATTTCGGTTGGTTTGCCGGGGTCGAACCAGCCGCGATTTTCCTCGATCGCGTGCTGGGTCAGAACATCGCGAAAGCCCTGTACGTCCTGCTCGAATTGCATACCCAGCGATGACCGCTCGTCAGCCTTCAATTGCGAACTGATTGCCAGATAGAAGCTGTCGGCGCCCTGTTTGAATGAAGTTATCTCACCGTTGCCGGTGTCCTTTGCGCTGTAATTTCCGTAGTTGTCATGCAGCAGAATAATACGGTTATCGTCAGTATCTGCCGGGGCGTAATTGCTCGCGCCAGCGTCGAATATCAACACGTCCCGGCCCGATTCGGCCGCCAGTAATTTGCGGACAATACTGCGGGCCAGCTCATCCGTGTACTAATTGAAGCTTCGCGTTCGCGACAGCCCATCGATAGCCAGACTGTTGCTCCACTCATCCAGCGAAATGTTCATTGCCTCGCCAAAAGCGTCCGGCAGAACAAGATTATTCAGGAAATCGGCCTCTTCCTGTTCTGTCAGCGGCATCTGCTGCAACAGCTCTTCGAGACGTCCTGCCGGAACCTCGGGGCATAAGGCGCACAGCGCGCTAAGGGCCGGAGACAGCGGCGTCTGCTGACGAACCCACAGAGGCAGGAAAGGATTGCGCGCGCGGGTATCCAGTTGGCCCTTTGAGGTGCCTTCATCAGCTGCCACCAGCGCATCGAACAACAGCGGTCTCTGGTCTTTTGCCAGCCCCGCTATTTGCTCACGCAGGGTAACGATTCGTCCGGCATCACTGCTACTGCCCGGAAAGTTACCCCCCATTCCAACGCTGGAACCTGCCGGCAACTGACTGAACACCCAGCGCAGTAACGGCTCGTCATCGGCGACCTGAACATTGTCCGGGACGATGTAAGCGTCGACATTTTGCGTCAGGACAATACTGTCTTGAACGACGCTTTCATCACTGCCTTCCAGAAAGACCGCGAGTACTTCATCGTTTTCGTTGTGAATCCTGATGGACAGGTCTGCTGGCCAGTCTGGCAACTGAACCAGCAAGGAGAACAGCGCGTCTTCACCGTCTTCAGGAAAAAAATCCTTTTCTGTAAAGCGCTCGACGAACTGGTCGATTATCCGGTCCGCGCGTTCTCGGGTCCGGTGTTCGCGCACGGCAACCGTGCTGGGCGTGAACCTGTCCGGCCCGAGAGATTTCTGCTCATTGGATCGAGCAAGTTTGCCCATGGGTGCTGCTTTCAACATGGCTATTTCCTTATAGCGACATGGATGGCGGGAGTATCTAAGGCGATGAACTCCCCAAAAGGATCAGGAGCCTAAACCTTTTTAAGAGCAGGTACAGAGGGCGGAAAACAGCTGTAAACAATCGCTTGTCGCAGACGCCGGAACAGGCCTCGATCGGGACCTGGACAAGAGGGTTGAAACCTTGATGCGCCGCCTCTGGCGGGGCGACGCAACTTAATGAAAGGCGGTTGTAATTCCGGGACCGGATTATTTCAAAACGCCACAAAACCGTTTTTTCCGAGCCCCGTCCCCGCCATCCAGGCCTGGCCTGCACCAGACTGGGATAGGGAATCAATCAGCCTGGCTGATACCCGAATGAACCGAAGCTGCCGATGTTGCAAGCGCCTGTTCGAGTGCGTAGGCATAGCTCAGCAAAGCACCTTCATCCCAGGCAGTGGAAAGAAAATACAACCCTCTTGGCAGGCCATTCTCTTCGAGCCCGACAGGCACGGTTATTCCCGGATAACCGACGATAGCGCCAACCGCTTTGAAAGAAACCTCTGACCAGTCAATGAGCACGTCGAGCGAGTGTTGCTGCAAGAGCCCATCGATCAATTGTCGATGAGCAGCACGCAAGCTGGTTGCAATCGACAGGTAATCCTCCTGATCTACAGACACGCTGGAGGAGTCAATCAATAAATCCTGATCATAAGCTTGCGCCTCAGGAAACGCGGTGTTGAATGCAATGATCTCATCCAGAGTGCTGACACCCAGCCCGGTGCGTGTGCTCAAGTAAGCGTTAAGCTCGCGCTTGAAATCACGCAGCAGCACTAAAAACTCTGAAGTGCTATCAATCGACGGAACATCGACGGGAACCAGTATCGCCCCGGCAGCACTCAGACGACTCTTCACCTTTTGGAATTCAGGATCGTCGTCCATTGGCATGCCGTCATGGGTGTGGTTTGGATAGCCCAGGCGCTTGCCGCTCAAGGCGTCCGTTCTGAGGTGGTCGACATAGTTCACTACATCGGTGGAGGCTCGGGCGGTAGCTTCGTCTAGAGGGTCGTTGCCGCTCATCGCCGTCAGCAGGATCGCGGTATCCGTGACCGTTCGCGCCATTGGGCCGGGGGTGTCCTGACGACTGGAGAGCGGAATCATACCGGTACGACTAAGCAGACCCAGCGTAGGCCTAAGCCCTATGACGCCACTCGTGGCGGCAGGTTGAATGATCGAACCATTGGTCTCGGTGCCTATCGCCAAAGGTGAAAATCCAGCTGCAAGACCCACTGCCGAACCTGAGCTGGAGCCAAGCGGATCAGCGCTCAAGTCATAGGGATGACGCGTCTGTCCGCCTCGGCTGCTCCAGCCGCTAGGTACCTCGTACCCACGGAAATGCGCCCATTCGCTGAGATTGGCCTTGCCGATAATGATCGCGCCGGCATCGCGAAGCCGCTGCACCACAAAAGCATCGCGTGGAGCAGGCAATCCGACCATTGAGAGAGCGCCCGCAGTGGTCTGCATCTGATCGCCCGTATCAAGATTGTCTTTTACCAGTATGGGGATGCCATGCAGCGGCCCACGTTTCTCCCCGCGAGAACGCTCCCCGTCCATTTGCGCGGCTATCTGCAGAGCGTCGGGGTTGATTTCAATGACAGCGTTGAGCGCCGGGCCATTTTTGTTCAGCACTTCGATGCGCTGAAGCAAGTCTGTCACCAGCCCGACAGAGGTCAGGTTGCCTGCACTCATGCGTCGCTGAAGCTCGACACCGGATTCAAAGTAAACAGCCTTGTTTTCGATGATCGAACCGAAAACGGGTCCATCGAAGTTGGCGGGTGTCTGGCTGGCAAATGCAAAGAGCGCTATCGAGAGCGCGAGGCAGAAACCAAACTGATTTTTCATGATGTCCTTCCCTGGTTGCTAAAACGCTCGTCTTGATCGAGTTACACCAAGCTTAGGAAGGAGGTGGCAGAGGGGATGTCAGAAAAGTCGGTAAATCACCCGTGATGGGTAGACGCCTGTTGTCAGAGCGCGCCTCAGTAACGGAGCGCTCTGGCAACACAAGGCTCAGACGCCCAGATAATCCAGAATCCCTTCAGCCGCATTACGGCCTTCGAAGATAGCGGTCACCACCAGGTCAGAGCCGCGCACCATGTCGCCACCGGCGAAGATCTTCGGGTTGCTGGTCTGGTGCTTGTACTGTGCTTGTTCCGGGGCCACGACACGGCCCTGACTGTCAGTACTGATCGTGAACTGCTCGAACCATGGCGCAGGGCTTGGGCGGAAGCCGAATGCGATGACCACGGCTTCTGCCGGGATAATCTCTTCGGAACCCGGAATCGGCTCCGGGCTGCGACGACCACGAGCATCAGGCTCGCCGAGACGCGTCTCGACCACCTTCACGCCTTCAACCTTGCCATCGCCCACGATGGCGATAGGCTGACGGTTGTAGAGAAACTTCACGCCTTCTTCCTTGGCGTTCTTCACTTCCTTGCGCGAGCCTGGCATGTTCTCTTCGTCGCGACGATAAGCGCACGTCACCGACTTGG
Source organism: Pseudomonas meliae (assembly GCF_001400515.1). NCBI lineage: Bacteria > Pseudomonadati > Pseudomonadota > Gammaproteobacteria > Pseudomonadales > Pseudomonadaceae > Pseudomonas > Pseudomonas meliae. Next base: position 32,414 of record NZ_LJQT01000477.1, read on the forward strand.
CACCCTGACGGATCGAGGTGCGGTTGCAGTCCATCGCGGTGTCGCCACCGCCCAGAACCACAACACGCTTGCCTTTCATGTCGACAAAATCTTCCGGGGCCTTTTCAAAGCCCAGGTTGCGGTTGACGTTGGCGATCAGGAAGTCGAGCGCATCGTGCACGCCTGGCAGGTCTTCGCCGGGGAAGCCGCCTTTCATGTAGGTGTAGGTGCCCATGCCCATGAATACAGCATCGTATTCTTCGAGCAGTTGATCGATGGTGACGTCCTTGCCGACTTCGGTGTTGAGCCGGAACTCGATACCCATGCCGGTGAACACTTCACGGCGATGGCTGAGTACGGATTTTTCCAGCTTGAACTCGGGGATGCCGAAGGTCAGCAGACCACCGATTTCCGGATTCTTGTCGAACACCACCGGCGTCACGCCGCCACGCACCAACACGTCGGCACAGCCCAGGCCTGCAGGCCCTGCGCCAATGATGGCGACGCGTTTGCCGGTTGGCACGACTCTGGACATGTCCGGACGCCAGCCCATGGCAAACGCGGTGTCGGTGATGTACTTCTCGACCGAACCGATGGTGACCGCGCCGAAACCGTCGTTCAGCGTGCAGGCACCTTCACACAGGCGATCCTGCGGGCACACGCGGCCGCAGACTTCCGGCAGAGTGTTGGTTTGATGAGACAACTCCGCCGCCGCGAGGATGTTGCCCTCGGCGACCAGCTTGAGCCAGTTGGGAATGAAGTTGTGCAGCGGGCACTTCCACTCGCAATACGGGTTGCCGCAACCCAGGCAGCGATGCGCCTGATCGGCGGACTGCTGGGGCTTGAACGGTTCGTAGATTTCCACGAACTCCTTCTTGCGTTGACGCAGCAGTTTCTTCTTCGGGTCTTTACGTCCGACGTCGATGAACTGGAAGTCGTTACTGAGACGTTCAGCCATTCTCTGGAGCCTCTTTACGGCAGCTTCAGGTTACATGNNGCCTGAAGCTGCAAAAAATCGTGATCGCAGGCAATTAGCGCACTGCCGTTGGCTTGCGGTTTGAAGCTCACCGCTAGCAGCTGCTTTTATTGCGGATTCGCCCGAGTGCTGGAGAGCAGCGATTTCAGGTTGGCAGCCTTGGGCTTGACCAGCCAGAAACGACGCAGGTAGTCGTCCAGGTTTTCCGCAAGATTGCGGCCCCATTCGCTGTCGGTTTCAGCCACGTACTCGTTGAGAACGCTCTGCAAGTGTGTGCGATAGGCTTCCATCGACTCGCCGCTGATGCGCTGGATCTCGACCAGCTCATGGTTGACCAGGTCAACGAAGGTGTTGTCCTGGTCGAGCACGTAAGCGAAACCGCCCGTCATACCGGAACCGAAGTTGTAGCCGGTCTTGCCCAGTACGCAGACGAAACCACCGGTCATGTATTCGCAGCAGTGATCACCAGTGCCTTCCACAACGGTGTGGGCACCCGAGTTACGCACCGCGAAACGCTCGCCCGCCGTGCCCGCCGCAAACAGCTTGCCGCCGGTTGCGCCGTACAGGCAGGTGTTGCCGATGATCGCGCTCTCGTTGGTCTTGAACGGGCTGCCCTTTGGCGGCACGATCACCAGCTTGCCAGCGGTCATGCCCTTGCCGACGTAGTCGTTGGCATCGCCTTCCAGATACATGTTCAGGCCACCGGCGTTCCACACTCCGAAGCTCTGACCGGCAGTGCCTTTGAAGCGGAAAGTGATCGGTGCCTTGTTCATGCCCTGGTTGCCGTGCAATCGGGCGATTTCACCGGAAATCCGTGCGCCAATGGAACGGTCGCAGTTGCAGATGTCCAGTTCATACTCGCCACCGCTGAGCGATTCAATGGCCGGCTTGGCCATCTCCACCATCTGCTCGGCCAACAGACCCTTGTCGAACGGCGGGTTGCGATCCACCAGGCTGAACTGAGGCTTGTCAGCCGGAATGTGGTCGCTGCCCAGCAACGGTGTCAGGTCCAGATGCTGCTGCTTCTCGGTTTCGCCCGGCAGGATATCCAGCAGGTCGGTACGGCCGATCAGTTCTTCCAGCGAACGGACACCCAGTCTGGCCAGCCACTCACGGGTTTCTTCAGCCACGTAGGTGAAGAAGTTGATCACCATGTCGACGGTGCCGATGTAGTGGTCCTTGCGCAGCTTTTCGTTCTGAGTGGCAACGCCGGTAGCGCAGTTGTTCAGGTGGCAGATACGCAGGTATTTGCAGCCCAGCGCGATCATCGGCGCGGTGCCGAAACCGAAGCTTTCAGCACCGAGAATGGCCGCCTTGATCACGTCCAGTCCGGTTTTCAGGCCACCGTCGGTCTGCACCCGGACCTTGCCGCGCAGGTCGTTGCCGCGCAGGGTCTGATGAGTTTCGGCCAGACCCAGCTCCCACGGCGCGCCAGCGTACTTGATCGAGGTCAGCGGCGATGCGCCGGTGCCACCGTCGTAACCGGAAATGGTGATCAGGTCGGCATAGGCCTTGGCCACGCCAGCGGCAATGGTGCCAACGCCCGCTTCTGCCACCAGCTTGACCGAAACCAGCGCCGCCGGGTTGACCTGTTTCAAGTCAAAAATCAGCTGCGACAAGTCTTCGATGGAATAGATGTCGTGGTGCGGAGGCGGCGAAATCAGCGTCACGCCCGGTACGGCATAGCGCAGCTTGGCGATCAGGCCATTGACCTTGCCACCCGGCAGCTGCCCGCCCTCGCCTGGCTTGGCACCCTGTGCAACCTTGATTTGCAGCACATCGGCATTGACCAGGTATTCGGGCGTTACACCAAAGCGGCCCGTGGCGATCTGCTTGATCTTGGAGCTGCGGATGGTGCCGTAACGCGCAGGATCTTCGCCGCCTTCACCGGAGTTGGAACGCGCGCCCAGGCGGTTCATTGCCTCAGCCAGCGCTTCGTGAGCCTCCGGCGACAAGGCACCCAGAGAAATACCGGCCGAATCGAAGCGCTTGAGGATTTCGCTCAGCGGCTCGATTTCGTCGATGCTCAGCGGCTGGTCAAGCGTTTTGACCTGTAGCAGGTCGCGAATCATCGACACCGGACGCTGGTCTACCAGCGAGGTGTATTCCTTGAACTTGCTGTAGTCGCCCTGCTGCACGGCGGCTTGCAGGGTGCTGACCACGTCCGGGTTGTAGGCATGGTATTCGCCACCAAACACGAACTTGAGCAGACCGCCTTGCTGGATCGGCTTGCGCGTGCTCCAGGCTTCGGCTGCCAGCGCTTTCTGTTCGGCTTCAATATCGACGAAACGCGCGCCTTTCAGGCGGCTCGGCACACCGCGGAAACTGGTGTCGCAAACCTCCTCGGACAGACCGATGGCTTCAAACAACTGCGCGCCACGGTAGGACGCAACGGTCGAGATACCCATCTTCGACAGGATCTTGAGCAGCCCCTTGGTGATGCCTTTGCGGTAGTTCTTGAAGACTTCGTACAGATCGCCAAGCACTTCGCCAGTACGGATCAGATCGCCCAGCACTTCATAGGCCAGGAACGGATAGACCGCCGACGCGCCGAAGCCGATCAACACCGCGAAATGGTGCGGGTCACGCGCGGTTGCGGTTTCGACCAGGATGTTGCTGTCACAGCGCAGGCCCTGTTCGGTCAGACGGTGGTGAACCGCGCCGACCGCCAGCGAAGCATGCACCGGCAGTTTGCCCGGTGCGATGTGTCGGTCGCTCAGCACGATCAGGGTACGACCGGCACGCACGGCCTCTTCGGCCTGATCGGCAACGCTGCGCACAGCGGCTTCAAGACCCAGGCTTTCATCGTAGTTCAGGTCAATGATGTGGCGTTCGAAGCCCGGACGCTCCAGGTTCATCAGCGAACGCCATTTGGCTGGCGAAATGACCGGCGAACTAAGGATTACGCGTGAGGCGTGCTCTGGCGATTCCTGGAAGATATTGCGCTCGGCACCGAGGCAGATTTCCAGCGACATGACGATGGCTTCACGCAGCGGGTCGATCGGCGGGTTGGTCACCTGCGCGAACTGCTGGCGGAAGTAATCGTAGGGCGAACGCACACGACGCGACAACACCGCCATCGGTGTGTCGTCACCCATCGAGCCCACAGCTTCCTGGCCCTGTTCACCCAGCGGGCGCAGCACCTGATCGCGTTCTTCGAACGTGACCTGATACATCTTCATGTACTGCTTGAGCTGCTCGCTGTCGTAAAAAGCCGAGCCGTGGTCGTTGTCTTCCATGGTGGCCTGAATGCGCAGGGCATTCTTGCGCAGCCATTGCTTGTACGGATGACGCGACTTGAGACGGTTGTCGATGGCGTCGGTGTCGAGGATCTGACCGGTTTCAGTGTCCACGGCAAAGATCTGCCCAGGACCGACGCGGCCCTTGGCGATAACGTCTTCAGGCTTGTAGTCCCACACGCCGATTTCCGACGCCAGGGTGATGTAGCCGTTCTTGGTCGTGACCCAGCGCGCCGGGCGCAGGCCATTGCGGTCGAGCAGGCAGACGGCATGACGACCTTCGGTCATCACGATGCCGGCCGGGCCGTCCCACGGCTCCATGTGCATGGAGTTGTATTCATAGAAGGCGCGTAGATCCGGGTCCATGGTCTCGACGTTCTGCCACGCAGGCGGAATGATCATGCGCACGCCACGGAACAGGTCGATGCCGCCGGTCACCGTCAGCTCAAGCATGTTGTCCATGCTCGATGAGTCCGAACCCACGCGGTTGACCAGCGGGCCCAGCTCGTCCAGATCCATCAGATCGTTGGTGAACTTGGTGCGACGCGCCTGTGCCCAGTTGCGGTTGCCGGTGATGGTGTTGATCTCGCCGTTGTGGGCAAGAAAGCGGAACGGCTGCGCCAGCGGCCATTTCGGCAGGGTATTGGTGGAAAAGCGCTGGTGGAACACGCAAATGGCAGTCTGCAGACGCTCGTCGCTCAGGTCCGGGAAGAAGGCCGTGAGATCGGCCGGCATCATCAGGCCTTTATAAATGATGGTCTTGTGCGAAAAGCTGCAGATGTAATGATCGGTATCTGCGGCGTTGGACACTGACGAACGGCGGCGCGCGCTGAACAGCTTGATGGCGAATTCCTGATCGCTCAGGCCTTCACCACCAATGTACACCTGCTCGATTTTCGGCAGGCGCTCCAGTGCCAGACGGCCAAGGACGCTGGTATCGATCGGCACCTGACGCCAGCCGACCAGTTCCAGGCCCTCGGCGAGGATCTCGCGGTTCATGTTTTCGCGTGCGGCGTCCGCCTTGGCGTCGTCCTGATTAAGGAACACCATGCCCACAGCATATTGGCGGGGCAGATCGGCACCGAAGTGCTCTTTGGCCATCGCACGCAAGAAGCCATCGGGCTTCTGAATCAACAGACCGCAACCGTCACCGGTCTTGCCGTCGGCGTTGATGCCGCCACGGTGGGTCATGCAGGTCAGGGCCTGAACGGCCGTCTGCAACAGGTGATGACTGGGCTCGCCCTGCATATGAGCGATCAGGCCGAAGCCGCAGTTATCCTTGAATTCATCTGGTTGGTACAGACCTGCTTTCATAGACACTTTCTCACCAGGCTGCCTCTATGCGAGGCAAATTTCCTTTTAATTCAACCAATTACCTGTCACGCCGAACGTACGCCAGCTTCGGACAGGCAAAACGGATGTCATTGTACACAGCGACACAAGGGCTAACAAATTTAACGACGACTGATTGATAATCAATGTCGCAATTATGAAAGTTTTAAAACGGGTCGCTGTGCTAGTCAAAGCATTTCTTCAAGTATCTGACTGACGCGACGGGAGACTGTAAAGCGCTTGTAACGCAGACGCCGCAAGGCGCGCACCAATCAGGTGGCGCGCTTTGCGGGTTAAGTCAGGCTGGCTGGGTGAAGCGGCCCGGATAAGGCCGCTGCGACTTCAGCGACTGGCACCAAGCTCTTGTTGGACGCTGGCGACAGTACGGGGCCAAGGTTTACCAGCCTGAACCTTGGCTGGCAATACTTTGATGGCTGCCAGGGCGGCAGCACGGTCAGGAAAGTTGCCATACGTGATGACGTACAGCGGCTTGCCCTGCAGGGTTTTCTTGAAATAACGGTACTCGCCACCTTGCTCTGCGATGTAGGCCTGAGCGGTCGCTTCGGAGCTGGTGCCCAGAATCTGTACCACATAATGGCCTGGCGCCTGACTGCTGTACCAATTGCTACCGGCAGCCGGTTTGGCGGCTGCTGGCGCAGGTTTTTCCGCAGGCTTGGCAGCCGGGGCCGGAGCTGGCTTGGCTGTGGCGACCTGAGCAGGCGCAGGTGCAGGCGCTGGCGCTGGCTTGGCGGCTGGGGCAGGAATAGACGAGCGTGGCGTCTGGGCGGCAGCCTGACCGGCAGGCACGCCCGCAGGCGGCGCAGTGGTGGTCACGGTCGGCGGCTGGGCAGGAGAACCTGTCGGCACCGCGTCTTCGTCGGAATCACTCGACCCGGCCGCTTCAGCCAGCGGGCCGCGCATCACCGGTTGCGAGTTGCCATTCATCGGTAGCGGCATCGGCTGGGAATTGCCCGCGAACTCGATGGCCGGGCTACCGTTGTTCGATTGCTGAGCAGTTGGCTTGCCCTCGCCCAGCGGCAATTGCGCCTGAGCAGAAGCTGGGGCATTGGCTGGTGTGCCCGTTTTGTCACCGCGACCCGGGATCAGCACTGCTGCTGCCACGGCCACTATGACGACGGCACCCAAGGCCAATACGTGTTTTTTCGGCATGTTGAACCCCACACTTGGACGCTTGACCGCGGAACGACTCGCGATCATCGCCTCGATCATTGAATCGCGGGCTACCTGGTTGATTGCCCCAGGCCAGCCATCGGACTGTTCATGAATATCGGTGATCTGGTCGACAGTGAACAACGCGATTCCTTGCCCTGCACCCTCCAGACGCTGAGCCAGATACTCTCGGGTTTCCTCTTCCGTATAGGGTTGCAGCTCGATGCCGTGAAAGCGTTCGCCTTCGACATCGCCCTGCAGGTCGGCACACATCTGATCGAGACGATCGAGCAGCGATGGCTCTCCGAACAGGAATACATGCGGACGCCCTTCAGGCGTTCCCGCAGCAAGATCCAGCAACGCTTCGAGCGCCGAATCGCCCAGTTGTTCCGCGTCGTCAACCAGCAAGTAGACTTCCTGGCCGGTCAGCCCGAGCTGCACGACCTGCGACAGGATCGCCTGCATTTCAGCCTGGGCAACGCTCAGCGCCTGGGCAACCTGCTGCAGCACACCTGCCGCATCGCCAGCGCCGCGTGCAGAAACCACAACGCTTTGCACAGACTGCTTGTTGGTGCTTGCTACCAGCGCCTGACGCAGCAGGGTCTTGCCGCTGCCCTGCGGCCCGGTCACTGCCAGCAACAACTGGCTGTAACGCGCCAGATGATGAAGCTGACCCAGTACAGGCTTGCGCTGGGCAGGAAAGAATTTGAAGCCAGGTACCCGCGCTGCAAAGGGGTCATGACTCAACTGATAATGGCCGAGGAAGGCCTCGTCGGCATGCAAACTAGTCATGGGTTTTCCGTTAACCTCTAAGCTGATCCACCAGGGCGCGATAGTCCGCAACCAGAGTGGCCTGTAATACTTCTTTTGGATAATCGTCCGTGATAACCGCTTCACCCATCTGGCGCAACAGCACCAGACGCAAGCGACCGTCGATGACTTTCTTGTCGATCGCCATGTGTTCGAGGAAATTGTCTTCCGTCATGTCCTGTGGTGGCACCACCGGCAGCCCGGCGCGCTGAAACAGGCGAATACCGCGATCCCGATCCTGCGTGCTGATCCAGCCCAGACGCGAGGACATTTCCAGCGCCATGACCGTACCGGCAGCTACCGCCTCGCCATGCAGCCAGACACCATAGCCCATATGCGTCTCGATGGCGTGACCGAATGTGTGACCCAGGTTCAATGTGGCGCGAACACCGGACTCACGCTCGTCGGCGCCGACCACCAGCGCCTTGGCCGCACAGGAGCGTTCGATGGCCACGGTCAGCGCCGCCTGATCCAGCCCGCGCAGCGCGTCGACGTGCTCTTCAAGCCAGGTCAGAAACGGCTCGTCGCAGATCAGGCCGTACTTGATGACCTCTGCCAGCCCGGCGGACAGTTCACGCTCGGGCAGGGTGTTGAGCGAGGTGGTATCGATCAGCACGACGCTCGGCTGATAGAAGGCCCCCACCATGTTCTTGCCCAACGGATGATTGATGCCGGTCTTGCCGCCCACCGAGGAGTCCACTTGGGACAGCAACGTGGTGGGGATCTGGATGAAATTCACGCCGCGCTGATAACAGGCGGCAGCAAACCCGGCCATGTCGCCAATCACACCGCCACCCAGGGCGATGACCGTGGTGCGGCGGTCATGACGAGCGGTCAGCAGGCCATCGAAAATGGTCTGCAGGGTTTCCCAGTTCTTGAACGCCTCGCCATCGGGCAGAACAATCGGAAGAACGTTGTAACCGGCCAGGGTCTGCGTCAGACGCTCCAGATACAGCGGTGCCACTGTCATGTTGGAAACGATAGCCACCTGACGCCCGACGATATGCGGGGTCAGGAGCTCTGGCTGATCCAGAAGGCCTTCGCCAATATGGATCGGGTAGCTACGCTCACCAAGCTCGACCTTAAGTGTCTGCATGTGTCCCCACATTGATTACCGGTTGGACGGTTTGTGCTTCAGCAGGTCATGACGCAAGGCCATGCACCGTCGCTGTTTTGCTGGTCGACGAGAATAGCGCATTTTCGCCTGCGCTTTAACGGGGAGGAAGCTCTGCAAGGCGCGCCAATATCTCGAGAACCACCATTCGGGGTGGCCGCTCATCGGTTTCAATCACCACGTCGGCGATTTCCCGATAAAGCGGGTCGCGGATAGCCAGCAATTCACTGAGCACCCGGGCCGGATCAGCGGTACGCAACAAAGGACGATTTCGGTCACGCGCGGTGCGCCCGACCTGCTGTTCTATGGAAGCATGCAGATACACCACGCGCCCACCGGCACGCAACGCCTGACGGTTTTCACCGCGCATGACCGCACCGCCACCGGTGGCCAGAACCAGGCCATCGGCTTCGCACAGCTCGGCAATCATGGCCTGCTCGCGCTCACGGAAACCCGGCTCGCCTTCCTTGTCGAAGATCCACGGGATATTGGCGCCCGTGCGCAACTCGATTTCCTTGTCGGAATCCTTGAACGGCAGTCGCAACTCTTTGGCAAGCAAACGGCCGATGGTGCTTTTGCCAGCACCCATCGGCCCCACAAGTATTAAATTTCGCACAAAATCAACGACTCACAGAAATCGCCTGGTTGTTCATGATACGCGGAGTCAAAAATACCAACAGCTCGGATTTGGACTCGGATACCACATCGCGCCTGAAAAGCCGGCCAAGATACGGTACATCGCCAAGAAATGGCACTTTATCGACAACTTTACTTTGCGTATTTGAGAACACACCACCAATGACGATGGTTTCGCCATCGGAAATCAGCACTTTGGCGTTGACCTCGTTTTTCTTGATCGGTGGTACACCAAGCAACGCATTCAGGTAGTCCGGCTCATCCTTGGTGACCTTGACCTCCATGATGATGCGGTTATCCGGCGTGATCTGTGGCGTTACCTCAAGCGACAGCGAGGCCTCCTTGAAGCTCACAGTGGTTGCACCGCTGGAGCTGGATTCCTGATACGGAATCTCGGTGCCCTTGAGGATCTTGGCGGTTTCCTTGTCGGAAGTGACTACCTTGGGCTGGGAGACGATTTCACCGTTACCGGTCTTCTCCATCGCGCTCAGCTCAAGGTCCAGCAACGTATTGTTGGTGACGAAGCCCAGGCCAATGCCGGAGGTTGCGCCAGATGCGCCCATATCGACAAACGGCACGTTGGAGGTCACGTTGCTGCCAGTGTTACTTGCCTCATCGCCATTATTATCAAGGCCATAGGTTGTCCATTTTCCATTGCCGCTGGTGTTGGTCGAGCCGCCCCAGCGCACACCCAGTTGCTTGTTGTAATCGACGTTGGCCTCGACGATGCGCGCCTCGATCATCACCTGACGCACCGGAATGTCCAGTTGCGAGACGATGCGACGCAGTTCGTCGAGCCGGTCCTGGGTTTGATAGGCAATGATGTTGTTGGTCCGGTCGTCCACAGTGATCGAGCCACGCTCGTCGGTCTTGGACTCGGCGCTGGTCACCGACTGGAACAGCTTGGCGATATCGGCAGCCTTGGCGTAATTGACCTGCAACAATTCACGACGCAGGGGCGCCAGCTCGGCGATCTGCTTGAGCGATTCAAGCTCCTGACGCTCGCGGGCAGCAATTTCATCGGCGGGCGCGATCAGCAGAACGCTGCCGACCTTGCGCTTGTCCAGGCCCTTGGTTTTCAGCACCAGGTCCAGCGCCTGATCCCATGGCACGTTCTGCAGACGCAGGGTAATACCGCCCTGAACCGTGTCGCTGGCCACCAGATTGAGGTTGGTGAAGTCGGCAATCAGTTGCAGCACCGAGCGTACGTCGATGTCCTGGAAGTTCAGCGACAGCTTTTCACCGGTGTACACTGGTTTGTCAGCGGCGCGGCGGTCCAGATCCTCATTGGTCAACGGCCGTACACTGATGGTCAGCTTGTTTTCGGTCTGGAACGCCGAGTAGTCGAAGGCACCCGACGGTTCGATCAGGATACTGGCCTTGTCGCCCGTAGCCGACGCACTGACAAACTGCACCGGCGTGGCGAAGTCCTTGACGTCCAGCCGCACGCGCAGCGGTTCGGGCAGTTGGGTCTTGGCGAAGTCGACGCGAATCTTGCCGCCCTGCTCCTGAATATCCGGGGCAATGCCGGGGTTGCTCAAATCTATGATCACATTGCCTTCACCCAGCTCGCCGCGCTGGAAATCGACATTCCTGATGGCCTTGACGCCCGCGGGGATAAACGGTCTGGCAGATGCCGGAGTGGGTGGCGGCACCGCTACCCGTTGCGCGCCCATCGCGGTGGTTGGCTGGGAAGCCTGCGCAGCGGCTGCGCCCTGACCGATAACGACGTAAAGGTTGTTGCCGTCGACGCGGGAGCTGTAGGGCGAAAGCGTGGTCAGGTTGATGATTACCCGCGTGCGGTCCTGAGCCTGTACAACGACCACGCTGCGTGCGTTACCGTTACCGAGTTCACGGCTTTTGGTCGCCAACTGACTGGTCACGCCCGGCAGGTCCAGCGCAATACGCGCAGGTTGCGCCGTGGTGTAACCGCGCGGCGCAGGCACCGGCGAGTCGAATGCCAGCTTGAGCTCGATGCGATCACCCGGCAGGGCGGCGACATCCAGAGTCTTTAGGTTGGCAGCCTGGAGAACCGGCGAAAGCATCGCGATGCATAACGACACGCCGATAATCGAGAAAATCCGGGTCATGATCAATTTCCGTTGAGCGCTACTGTGCATACTTGGCCTTGCCCACTTCATGAGCGTTCTTTGAGGGCGATAGTGCGCGGCCTTTCCAGCCAGGCCCCCTCTCCATCAGGAACAATTTCAATGACATCTACCTGCGCATCACCGATTGACACTACCCGGCCGTTGTTACGGCCCAGGTAATCTCCCACCTTGACGCGATGAACGCCTCCCGCACCGCGCAGCAGGGCAAATGTCCCTGACTCGTTGCCAATCGTGCCGACCATCTCGAACGACTCGATATTGAACCCTTCCAGGAATTGCCTGACCCGGTGCTCGTCCGGCGCTACCAGCCGCGAGCCCTTCTGGCGGTTGAGCAGGTCGATCTTGACCGGAGGCTGAAAAGGACTGCGCAGCGTAGAGGCGTTGTAGGTGAACGCTTCATACGGACGAAACTTCGGCAGGGCCTCGATAGTGCCGCTCGGGCGCGCTCTGGCCTGATCCATGAAGGCCGACAGGTCGGCAAAATCATTGTCATTACCGCAACCGGCCAACCCTGTCATAACCACACTGACGCACAGCAATCGCGCCGCCCTCATTTCTTCAGCCCTTCATCGTTGTAGCGGTAGGTCTTGGCCAGAATGCTCATGCGCAACTTGGTCGGCACCTTCGGGTCGACCGGTTTGATCTCGAAATCATGCAGCGTGACGATGCGCGGCAGGCTGGCGACACCGCTGACGAAGGTCGCCAGGTCGTGATAACCACCGACTACCGTGATCTGTATCGGCAGCTCGATGTAGAACTGCTGGACCGCCTCGGGCAGCAGCTTGATTTCCTCGAACTCAAGCCCGCTTCCCAGCCCGGTCCGGGTTATATCCTCAAGCAAGCCAGGCACTTCGGTGTCGCTGGGCAATTGCCGCAGCAGAGCACCGAAGGTGTTTTCCATTTCTTCCATCTGCTTCTTGTAAGGCTCAAGGTTGGCAGCCTGGAAGGCCTTGTTGGAAAACTGCTCCTTGAGCGTCACTTCACTGTTCTGTGCGCTTTCCAGCTGGGTTTCCAGGTCCTGGATAAAGAAGAAGTAGCCCAGTGCGAAAATCAGTACCGCGAACAGCACGCCGGCAATGGCCTTGACCGCTGCGGGCCAGGAACCCAGGTTGTTCAGGTCCAGCTCGCTCAGGTCAACCTTGCGAAGCCCTTCCAGCCATTCAGACATATTCATGGCTTGGCTCCTGTAGCGGGCGTGGTTGCGGCAGGTGCAGCTGCGGCAACCGGCGGCTGGGCCTGACGCACTGTCAACTGAAAGACGTTGGCCTGATCCACAGCCCCTGCAGTCGTGGCCTTCACTTCAGTCAGGCTCGGCGCTTCCAGCCACTCAGAGGCTTCAAGGTTGCGCATCAGGTCGGAAACCCGGTTATTCGATTCGGCAGCGCCACTGATGGCAATCAGCTTGTCGGTCATTTTGACCTGCGAGAAATAAACGCCATCCGGAAGAGTGCGCGCCAGTTGATCGAATACACGCCCCGTGATCGGGCGGTTGCCTTGCAGGTCCTGAATGATCTTCATGCGCTCAAGTAACTGTTTACGACGCGCCTTCAGGTCGCTGATCTCCTTGATGCGTATATCGAGCTGAGCGATCTGCGTCTGCACAAACGCGTTGCGCGCCATCTGATGCTCAATGGCGTTGCTGACGTAACGATCAATCAGAAACAGAATACCGACTGACACCACCAACACGCCGACCAGTGCGGTCAGGAAGCGTTTTTTTCGTTCTTCGCGAAGCTCTTCGCGCCACGGTAATAAGTTGATCCGCGCCATCAGTCGAAGCTCCTCAACGCCAGACCGCACGCGATCATCAACGCGGGAGCGTCACTGGCCAGCGCCCCGGCATTGACCTTGGAGCTCAGGGCCATGTCGGCAAACGGGTTGGCGACCATCGTCGGGGTGCCAATGCGTCGTTGAATCAAATGCTCCAGCCCTGAAATCGAAGCCGTGCCGCCTGCCAGCATGATGTGATCCACGGAGTTGTATTGACCGGCCGCAAAGAAGAACTGCAAAGAACGAGAGACCTGCTGCACCAACGCATCCTTGAAGGGGTCCAGCACCTCGCTGACATAGTCGTCGGGCAACCCGCCCTGCTTCTTGGCAAGCCCGGCCTCCTCCATGGAAAGCCCATAGCGGCGCTGGATTTCGTCAGTCAGCTGGCGGCCACCAAACAGTTGCTCGCGGGTATAGATGATCCGGCCATGATGCAGCACGCTGAGGGTGGTCATTGTGGCACCGATATCGACCACCGCCACGGTAAGCTCGTCATGACCGTTACCCAGTTGCGCAGCCAGCAGGCCGAACGAGCGCTCCAGGGCATAGGCCTCGACGTCCACCACGCGCGCGGTCAGCCCGGCCAGAGCCAGCGCCGCCTCACGCACTTCGACATTCTCTTTGCGGCAGGCAGCCAGCAATACTTCGACGCGTTCGGGATTGCGCACCGAGTAGCCCTGCACTTCGAAATCGATGGCGACTTCTTCCAGCGGATAAGGGATGTACTGGTCAGCCTCAAGCTTGAGCTGGTTTTCCATGTCGTCGTCGGAAAGACCGGCGTCCATTTCAATCGTCTTGGTGATCACGGCGGAACCGGCTACGGCGACCGCCACGATCTTGACGCTGGTCTTGGCCTTGGCGAGCACGCGAGACAGCGCCTGACCAACCCCTTGGAGCTCGGCAATATTCTTTTCGACGACAGCGTTGGCCGGCAACGGCTCGACTGCGTAAGACTCGACCTTGTAACGAGTGCCGGAACGACTCAATTCCAGGAGTTTTACCGAGGTGGAGCTAATATCGATCCCTAGAAGGGTGTTGGCCTTCTTACTGAAGAGTTCGAACACAACCTGATTCCTATGAGTTTCCGCCACTTACGGAGTTATTTCGGGCCAACGTCACTGTCGACAGCCTTGACAGTAGCGCAAATCACGCTCGTAGACGAAAAATGCTTATAATGCCCAGCGATTTTTTCATTTAAGAAAGCCTCAAGGCGTGTTCATTTGTAAATGCCTGCGCTTAACCCATTATTTTTTCTGGAAATCCAAAAGCCTTGATACGCCTGCTGAAGTTTTTCTGGTGGTCCCTCGTCGCGGTATTCTGCTCGCTGTTGCTTGGCCTGAGTGGCGCGTTTCTCTACCTGAGCCCGACCCTGCCATCGGTTGAAGCGCTGCGAAGCATTCAACTGCAAATCCCCCTGCGCGTATTCAGCAGCGACGGCAAGCTGATTGCCGAGTTTGGCGAAATGCGCCGCACGCCGATTCGCTTCGCGGAAATTCCGCCCAACTTCATCAACGCCCTGCTATCGGCCGAAGACGACAACTTCGCCAACCACTATGGCGTCGACCCGAGCAGCCTGATGCGCGCTGCCACACAACTGGTAAAAAGCGGCCATATTCAGTCAGGCGGCAGTACCATCACCATGCAGGTCGCGAAAAACTTCTTCCTGACCAGCGAAAGAAGCTTTTCACGCAAAACCACCGAGATTCTGTTGGCCTTGCAAATCGAGCGCCAACTTACCAAAGACGAGATTCTCGAGCTGTACGTCAACAAGATTTATCTGGGTAACCGCGCCTACGGAATCGAAGCCGCGGCGCAAGTCTACTATGGCAAATCGATTCGCGATGTAAGCCTTGCGCAAATGGCCATGATTGCCGGTCTGCCCAAGGCGCCGTCACGCTTCAACCCGCTGGCCAACCCGACCCGCGCCAAGGAACGCCGCGACTGGATCCTCGGCCGCATGTATCGTCTGGGCAAGATTGACCAGACTGCTTACCAGACAGCCTTGAACGAACCACTCAACGCCAGTTATCACGTGCCAACCCCGGAAGTGAACGCGCCGTACATTGCTGAAATGGCACGCGCCGAAATGGTCGGCCGTTACGGCAGCGAGGCCTATACAGAGGGCTTCCGCGTCACTACCACGGTGCCGAGCGACCTTCAGGAGCACGCCAACAAGTCCATCCAGCAGGGCCTGATCGATTACGACCAGCGCCACGGCTATCGCGGCCCGGAAAGCCGCTTCCCGGGCATGACCCGCGCCAACTGGGTACAGGAACTGACCAAACAACGCATGATCAACGGCCTCGAGCCCGGCATCGTGACCCAGGTCGACAAGACCGGCTTGCGCGTGCTGACCCGCAACGGCGAGAAGGAAGAAACCGTCGACTGGGCCACCATGAAGTGGGCGCGGCCTTACCTGAATACCAACAGTCTGGGGGCAAATCCGAAGCAGCCAGGCGATGTTGCCAAGGTGGGCGACCTTGTTCGCCTGTTGCGCCAGGGCGACGGCTCGCTGAAATTCAGTCAAATTCCCGTCGCGCAGAGCGCCCTGGTCTCGCTTGACCCGCAAAACGGTGCCATTCGTGCGCTGGTCGGCGGCTTCGCTTTCGAGCAGAGCAACTACAACCGCGCCATGCAGGCCAAGCGTCAGCCGGGCTCAAGCTTCAAACCGTTCATCTACAGCGCTGCACTGGATAACGGTTACACCGCCTCCAGTCTGGTGAACGACGCACCTATCGTGTTTGTCGACGAGTATCTGGACAAGGTATGGCGTCCGAAAAATGACACCAACACCTTCCTTGGCCCGATCCGCCTGCGCGAGGCGCTGTACAAGTCTCGCAACCTGGTATCGATCCGCCTGCTCCAGGCCCTCGGTATCGACAGCACCATCGACTACATCACCCGCTTTGGCTTCTCCAAGCAAGACTTGCCGCGCAACCTGTCGCTGGCACTGGGCACGGCTACATTGACCCCGATGGAAATCGCCACCGGCTGGGCCACCTTTGCCAATGGCGGTTACAAGGTCAGTCCTTATCTGATCCAGACCATCGAGAACCGTGACGGGCAGACCCTGTTTGTGGCCAATCCGCCAAGCGTTCCGGCCAACGACGTCAATACTGCGCCCAACACGTCGACCTTTGCCGTGCATGCCAGCCCGAGCGTGATCGCAGGCCCACCGGCCCAGCCGCAAGCGCCCGCCGTTGCAGAGCGCGTTGTGGATGGCCGCACGACCTACATTCTGAACAGCATGCTGCAGGACGTAATCAAGCGCGGCACCGGGCGGCGCGCTCTGTCGATGAACAGGCCGGATATCGCCGGCAAGACCGGTACCACCAACGATTCCAAGGATGCGTGGTTCTCCGGTTACAACGCGGACTATGTGACAACTGTCTGGAGCGGCTTCGATCAGCCTGAAAGCCTTGGTCGTCATGAATTTGGCGGTACGGTCTCCCTGCCGATCTGGATGGACTACATGAGCGCTGCACTCAAGGACAAGCCACCGCATCAGCAGGCAGAACCGCCGGGCATCCTCAGCCTGCGCGTAGACCCACTGAGCGGCCGCGCTGCCACGCCCAGCACGCCGAACGCGTTCTTCGAACTGTTCAAAAGCGAAGACACACCGCCAAGCGTCAACGAACTGGGCGGCAGCAGCGCACCGGGCAGCCCGTTGCCAGCGGATGAGTCAGCACCGATCGATTTGTTCTGATAGCACTGCGCAGGTAGGTGACGCAGAGCGTCACATGGACCGTGAGGAACGATCATTTCAACTATGTGCGACGCTCCGCGTCGCATGCCATTCTGGACGCTACACGTC